>NZ_NEWI01000284.1:0-2068 GCF_002135005.1 Halorubrum sp. SD612
CGTTGGGCGGCTCCACCAGCGCTGCTAGGGGTGGTCGGACACGTCCACCGCCGCGGCCCTCGAGGGGGACGTCGAGGAGCTCGAGGCACGGATCCACGGCGACGGCTCCGTCTCCGTCAGCGACGACGGGCGCGGCATCCCCGTCGACACCCACGAGGAGTACGACCGCCCCGCGCTCGAGGTCATCCTGACGGTCCTCCACGCCGGCGGGAAGTTCGACTCCAAGTCGTACCAGGTCTCCGGCGGGCTCCACGGCGTCGGCGTCAGCGTCGTCAACGCCCTCTCCGAGCGGCTCGAGGTCGAGGTCAAACGTGACGGCGGCGTCTTCCGCCACCGGTTCGCGCGCGGCGAACCCGACGAGGACGGCTTCGAGCGCGTCCGCGACATGGACGCCGGCGAGTCGACCGGGACCGAGATCCGGTTCTGGCCCGACGAGGAGATATTCGAGACGACGGAGTTCCAGACCTCCACGCTCGCGAACCGACTCCGCGAGCTCGCCTTCCTCAACTCCGGTGTCGAGATCCGCCTGGCCGACGACCGCGACGACAGCGAGGAGACGTTCCGCTACGACGGTGGCATCCGCGAGTTCGTCGAGTACCTCAACGAGACGCGCTCGCCGATCCACGAGGAGGTCATCTACTTCGAGGGCGAGACCGACGGCGTCCACGTCGAGGTCGCGATGCAGGCGACCGAGGAGCTCCAGGGCTCCGTCCACGCGTTCGCCAACAACATCAACACCCGCGAGGGCGGCACCCACCTCACCGGCTTCAAGACCGCCCTCACGCGGACCGTCAACGACTACGCCAACGAACAGGGGCTCGTCAACGACCTCGACGCCAACCTCAAGGGCGAAGATGTTCGCGAGGGGCTCACGGCGGTCGTCTCGGTGAAACACCCGGACCCGCAGTTCGAGGGGCAGACGAAGACGAAACTCGGCAACAGCGAGGTCCGCGGCGTCGTCGAGTCCGCGACCCACGAGAAGCTCGGCACCTTCTTCGAGGAGAACCCCGACACCGCCGAGAAGGTCGTCCACAAGGCCGCGGAGGCGGCGCGCGCGCGAAAGGCCGCGAAGAAGGCCGAGGAGCTCACCCGCCGCAAGTCGGCGCTGGAGTCGACCGCGCTCCCCGGTAAGCTGGCGGACTGCCAGACCCGCGACCCGACCGAGGCGGAGCTGTTCGTCGTCGAGGGCGACTCCGCGGGCGGCTCGGCCAAGCAGGGCCGGAACCGCGAGAACCAGGCGATCCTCCCGCTGAAGGGGAAAATCCTCAACGTCGAGAAACACCGCCTCGACCGCATCCTAGAGAACGACGAGATCCGCGCGCTGATCACCGCGATCGGCGCGGGCATCGGCGAGGAGTTCGACCTCGACGACGTCCGGTACAACAAGATCATCCTGATGACTGACGCCGACGTCGACGGCGCCCACATCCGGACGCTGCTCCTCACGCTCCTCTATCGGCACATGAAGCCACTTCTGGAGGCCGGCTACGTGTACGCGGCCCAGCCCCCGCTGTACCGCGTCCGGTACCGCGGCGAGACGTACGACGCCATGACCGAGGCGGAGCGCGACCGCATCGTCGAAGAGGAGTGCGACGGCAACCCCACGCAGGTCCAGCGGTTCAAGGGGCTCGGCGAGATGAACCCCGACCAGCTGTGGGACACCACGATGGACCCGACGAACCGCCGGCTCAAGCGCATCACCATCGACGACGCGGCCGCCGCGGACCGCATGTTCAACGTGCTGATGGGTGACGCGGTCGAGCCGCGCAAGCAGTTCATCAAGGAGCACGCGACCGAAGCGGAGTGGGTGGACATATGAGCTCGGAGACTCCCGACGCCGACCCCGGCGACGTCCGCGCAGCACAGGTGACGAACGCCCGCATCGAAGACGAGATGGAGCAGTCGTACATCGACTACGCGATGTCCGTCATCGCGGGTCGCGCGCTCCCCGACGTGCGCGACGGGCTCAAACCCGTCCACCGCCGGATCCTCTTCGCGATGAACGAGGCGGGCGTAACGAGCAACTCCGCGCACCGCAAGTCCTCCTCCGTCGTCGGCGAGACGATGG
>NZ_NEWI01000285.1:0-2059 GCF_002135005.1 Halorubrum sp. SD612
CGGTGGCGTACGCGACCGACACCTGCGCGTCCGGCGGCTACTGGATCGCGGGCGGCTGCGACGAGCTGTGGGCGCGCGAGGCGAGCCTCGTCGGCTCCATCGGCGTCGTCGGCTCCCGGCCGAACGCGAAGGGGCTCGCGGACAAGCTCGGGATCTCCTACGAGCAGTTCACCGCCGGCGAGTACAAGGACGCCGGCGTCCCGCTGAAGGAGATCGAGGAGGACGAGCGCGAGTACCTCCAGGGGATCATCGACGGCTACTACGAGCAGTTCGTCGAGACCGTGAGCGAGGGGCGCGACATGGACCCCGAGGATATCCGGGAGACGGAGGCCCGCGTCTACCTCGGCGACGACGCCGCGGAGATGGGGCTCGTCGACGAGCTGGGGACCGAAGACGACGTCGAGGACCGGCTCGCCGATCTGATCGGCGCCGAGCCCGAAGTGCGCGAGTTCACCCCGGAGCGCGGGCTCGCCGAGCGGCTCGGCATCGGCGCCGAGCGCGTCGGGTTCGCGGCCGGGAGCGGCGTCGCGGGCGTCTTCGCCGACGACGGCGGCGACGTCGACGTGGAGTTACGGTAACGGCCGGCGGAGCGCCCGGGAAGGCTGAACCGCACGCGGCGACCGACGGGGAGGATTTTTGTCCGGTCGCGGTGTGGGACGACACGTGACGACGCTGGTCATCTGCGTCGACCGGTCCGGGGCGATCGGTCGCGCCACCAACGTCCCGATGCCCGTCGCCGGGTGGGAGGCCGTCCGGTCGCTGGTCACGGACGCCGGGCTGGACGACCCCGAGGACGCCAGCGTCAACTGCCTGCTGGAGTCGCTGCGCGTCGCGCGGGACCTCCGGGACGAGCGCGAGGAGTCGGTCGTGGCGGTCGTCTCCGCCGAGAGCGACACCGCGGTGGGCGCCGACCGGTCGATCGCGGCCCAGCTCGACGACCTCGTGGACCGGTACGACCCCCGGGCCGCGATCGTCGTCGTCGACTCCGCCGAGGACGAGCGCGTCCTCCCGGTCGTCGAGTCGCGGATCCCCGTCGACTCCGTCGACCGCGTCGTCGTCCGGCAGGCCCGCGACATCGAGTCCACCTACTACCTGCTCAAGCAGTTCCTCGCCGACGAGCAGCTGCGGTCGACGATACTCGTCCCCATCGGCGTCGCGCTGCTCCTGTTGCCCGCGCTGTTCTACTGGTTCTCCGCCGCCGAGGCGGTCGCGGGCGTCGCCGGCCTGCTCGGCGCCGCGCTCCTTTATAAGGGGCTCGCGATCGACCGGTTCGTGGCGGGGATGCCGGAGCGCGTCCGCGAGGCGCTGTACGCCGGGCAGGTGTCGGTCGTGACGTACGTCGTCGCCGGCGGGCTCGCCCTGGTCGGCGGGTTCTTCGGCTTCCTCGCGGCCTCGGAGCTGGACCCCGGATCGCCCCGCCTCGTCGAGGTCGTGGAGTTCACCTACGCCGCGGTCCCGTGGTTCGCGCTCGCGGGCGTCACCGCGGCAGTCGGACGGCTGCTCGACGAGCTGATCCGCGACGAGGGGATCCGGACGCCGTACCTCAACCTCCCGTTCGTCATCGCCGCGGTCGCCCTGGTCGTCCGCGGGTTCGCCGGCTACTTCCTCGCGCAGGAGGCGATCCACGAGCCGCTGTCGATGTACGGGATGACGCTGACGCCGGTCCAGCAGCTCGCGGCGTTCATCGTCGGCGGCATCGTCGTGTCGCTGGTCGGCGTCAAGGTCGCCAGCGACGTCGGCACGGAGACCCTCGAAGACGTCATCGACGCGGAGCGGGACGCCGAGGGACAGCGGGAGTAGGGGCGGACCGGACCGCCCGGACCCGGATCGAAGCCGACCGACCGCCTTTTGTCGGTCGCGGCCGCGTGAGCGGGCATGGACGTGTACGGACTGATCGGGAACCCGGTCGGCCACTCGCTGTCGCCGCCGATGCACGAGGCGGGCTACGAGGCGCTCGGCCTCGACGCGCGGTACGTCACCTTCGAGCCGGACGCCGACGCCGCGGCCGCCGCGATCGCGGGCGCCGCCGACCTCGGCGTGGCGGGCCTCAACGTCACGG
>NZ_NEWI01000286.1:0-2052 GCF_002135005.1 Halorubrum sp. SD612
CCCCCACGAGCTGCGGGACAGGGTGCTGGGCAGGTTCGACGTCGCCTACACCGACGGTTCCGGCATGAAGGACCTCGTCGAGGCCGGGCAGGAGGCGCTCGACGACCAGTAGATCGTCCAGGACAAAAACGACATGGAGGAGTTCTTCGAGAAGCTCAACACCGGGCAGGAGGCCACCTACGGGTTCGAGCAGACCCGCCGGAACCTGATCATGGGGTCGGTGGACCGCCTGCTCATCTCCGAGGACCTCCGCTCGGACGTGGTCGTCTACGAGTGCCCGAACGGCCACGAGGAGTACGAGGTGGTCGACGCCCGCCACTCGACGCCCGACCACGAGTGTAGCGAGTGCGGCGAGGAGGCGGCCGTCGAGGAGCGCGAGGACGTCATCGAACACCTGATGGCCATCGCGGAACAGCGCGGCACCGAGACGCGGTTCATCTCCACGGACTTCGAGAAGGGCGAGCAGCTGCTCGACGCGTTCGGCGGAATCGCGGGTATCCTGCGGTACTCGACCGGCGTGTGAACTTCCCCTGCCTACTCGCCGCCTTCGGGCTGCGTTGCTCCTTAAGCAAGGGGGCTTACCGCCTACATTCAGCTAAAACGGCTCTCTGAGGGCCTCCCGCGGCGCTTCCCTTACTGCTGTTCCGGCTCGACCGGCTCCGGAGCGATCTCCAAGCACGCGCAGGCGTCGGACTCGGGGTCGAAGCAGTCCGGGCACTCCGGCTGCCGGTCGATGATCGTGTCGAGCCGCTCCGCCACCGTGTCGTCGATGACGGCCTCCAGCTCGCGGGCCTCCGCCTGGAAGTCCTCGACCGCGAGGACGTTCGCGAGGAAGCGCTCGATGATACAGTAGGTCTGGAGCGCGTCGCGGGCGCGAACGATGCCGTCGTCGGTGAGCGTGACGCCCTTGTACTTCTCGTGTTCGGCGAGGCCGCGCTCCTCGAGCTTGCCGATCATCTCGTTGGCGCTGGCCGGGCTGACGCCGAGCGCGTCGGCGATCGACCCGGTCGAGGCGGGACCGTCTTCGCTGTCCTGTACGACGTATATCGTCTTGAGGTACTGATCTGCGGTGTTCACGGCTGTCCTCCGTCGACCGTCGTCGGCGACTCGTCTGTCCGGTTCATCGGCGCTCCATGACCTCCGTGATCTCCCGTACGCCCTCGGCCTCCTCGTCGCGGATCGCCGTCAGGGTCGCGATCAGCTCCTCGCGGTCGATCGAGAACGCCGCGTCGGAGTCCTCGATCGCCTCGATGAGGTCGTCGTAGAACTTGTACGCCGTCTCCTCGTTACACAGCTGGTCGTACAGCACGTCGTCGAAGTCCTCCGGCCGCGTCCGCCCGTAGCGCGCGTCGACCAGCGACTCGATCTCGTCGAACGGGACGCTGTCGACGCCGAGCCCCTCGACGAGGGCCTCCAAGCGCTCGCGGTGGTCGGCCGACTCCTCGGCGGCGTCGGCGAGCAGGGTCTCCACCTCCTCGTCGAGCTCGGCGTCCAGCTGCTGGTAGTGGCGGTGCGTTCGCGCTTCGACGACCTCTTCGAGCACGATTCCGATCTGGAGCAGCCGCGCGAGCTGGTCGTCGGAGGCGACCCGCTGGCTCACGCTCACCGCGACCACCCGAGACGGCGCGATACGCGGGTTCGCATACCTCCGACTCGGGCGTCGTCGGTCTTAAGCCGTTCCCCTCGGTCCTCGGTCGCTCCGCGACTCCCGCTGACAAAAAATCCGCGCCGCGCAGACGGCCTACTGAAGCCGCTCGAAGACGAGCTCCTCGACGTCGTCGCGGAACTCGTCGACCGCGATCTCTTCGAGGACGGGCACGAAGAAGCCCTCGACGAGCATGTTCCGCGCCGTCCGCGAGTCGATCGACCGGCTCTCGAGGTAGAACAGGTCCTCGGCGTCGACCTGCCCGACCGTCGCGGAGTGCGACGCCTCGGTGTCGTGGTTGTGGATGATCAGCTTCGGCGACGCGTCGGCCTCGGCGTCGTCCGACAGCATCAGCGTGTTCTCGCGCTGGTAGCTGGAGGTGTTCCACGCGTCCTCGCCGACGTCCT
>NZ_NEWI01000287.1:0-2034 GCF_002135005.1 Halorubrum sp. SD612
AGATGGAGAGCGGAAGCGAGGTCCACGGCTACCTCGAGAACCACCTGAAGGAGTACTACTACCGCGACGACGACAGCCTGATCCGCGCGACGGCGGAGGCGAACGGCCTCGTCGACGTCGAGCCCGGAATCGAGCCCGACGCGGTCGCGCGCGGGGCCGTCCCGGAGACGGTCCGCGTCTCCGAGCTGGAATCGCGGGTCGTCGACGTGCTCGCCGGCCCGGAGGAGCGCTCGCAGTCGGTCGTCAGCGTGCTCAACGCGGTCCGCGAGGCGTTCGACGCCGACCCCGAGGTGGACGCCGTGCGCCGGGCGCTCCGCAGCCTCGAACGCAAGAACGTCGTCGAGGTCGTCTACCGCACCGTGCCGACGTTCCGGCTGGCAGCCGAGCGCGACGAGTTCACGGTCGAAATCGAGGAGTAGCGGGGGCGAAGCGCGGTTCGGCCACCGGCGTCTCCGCCTGCCGACACGACTTTGTACCGCGACGGAGACCGTCACGCCGATGGCCGACGACGAGACCCTCCGCGAGCGGTTCGCCCGCAACGCCCGCGGCATCGCCGCCACGACGGTCACAGGGACGTGGCTCGCCGCCCTCCTGGCCGGGTTCGACTGGTGGCTCGGGTTCATGCTGTTCGGATACATCGTGGTCGTCCCGCTCGTCTCGATGCTGTTCGACGAGGAGGACGGGGAGTCCGACTCAGCGGCGCACGACCCCGACCCGCTCTGGGGCAGACACGGCGAGGCGGCGGAGCGCGACGAGGCGACCGACGACACGACGGACGCCCTCCAACGGCTGCGAACCCGGTACGCCAACGGCGACCTCACCGACGAGCAGTTCGAGCGGAAGCTCGATCGACTCTTAGAGACCGAGACGCCGGAGGACGCGGCCGAGTGGGCCGAACGGAACCGCTCCGCCGATCGGGAGCTCGACGCCGACTACGAGCGGTGACGCGCGGACCGGGCTCGCGGCGGTCTCCCCCCGGCGCGGTCGAACCTCAAGCTTCAATGCGCGCGGTCGACTCGACAGGGTATGAGCGACCAGGAACTGCGGAAAGAGGCCCACGACCTCGACGTCACGGTCTGGGTCGGGAAACACGGTATCGATTCGGTCGTCGACGAGCTGGCCGACCAGCTCGACGACCGCAAGCTGGTGAAGGTGAAGTTCCTGCGGGCGGCCCGCGGGGGCACCTCGACCGACGAGCTCGCCGACGAACTCGCGGACGCGGTCGGCGCCGACCTGATCGAGACGCGCGGGACCCCGGCGGTGCTGCACTGATGAGCGCCGCGGACGGGGCGGTCGGGGCCGTCGCCGTCGCGGGAACGCTGGAGCCGTACCTCGGCCCGCTGACCGACGTCGTCGTCGACGCCGCGATCTTCCTCGTCGTCGTCGCCGCGACGTACGTCATTTACAAGTCCGTCATCACGTCGATCCTCCGCCGGGTGTTCGACAGGCAGGGCCTCGACGAGCACGCCCGGCGCCCGCTCCAGAAGATCGCGGCGTTCCTCGTGCTGTTCGCGGGGGTCACGGTCGCGTTCGGCGCGGCGGGGTATCAGGGGTTCCTGCGCTCGCTGGCGACGATCGCGGCCGCCGCGACGCTCGCGATCGGCTTCGCCTTACAGGACGTGATCAAGAACTTCGTCGCGGGCGTGTTCATCTACACGGACAGGCCGTTCCGCATCGGCGACTGGATCGAGTGGGACGGTAACTCGGGGGTCGTGGAGGACATCTCCTTCCGCGTCACCCGCGTGCGAACGTTCGACAACGAACTGCTCACGGTGCCGAACGCCGTGCTCACCGGCGACGTGGTCAAAAACCCCGTCGCGAAGAAGACGCTCCGCCTGAAGTTCGTCTTCGGGATCGACTACGAGGACGACGTCGAGAAGGCGAGCGAGATCATCGTCGAGGAGGCGGAGCGGAGCGACGACATCCTCGACGACCCCGCTCCCTCCGTCCGCCTGACCGAACTGGCCGACTCCTACGTCGGCCTCCAGTCGCGGATCTGGATTGAGGACCCCTCGCGGGCGGACTTCGTGAAGG
>NZ_NEWI01000288.1:0-2018 GCF_002135005.1 Halorubrum sp. SD612
CGGCGGTGTCGCTCCCGGCCGACGTCGTCGGGCGGTACGAGAAGTTCTCGCGGTTCAACTCCCCGTACCCCGCCCACGACCGCGGCCGCGCGGTCGACCTCTACCCGGGCGACGGCGTCGGGCGCTCCCCGGTCGCCGGGACCGTCCGCGAGGTCCGCACCGTCGGCTGCCCGGACCGGCCGTACGCGGCCGACGAGGACCACCTGATCGTCGTCGACCTCGCCGACGAGTGGTGCGCCCGCGCCGGCGCCCCCCGCGGCGCCGTCGCCCGGGTCCTCCACGTGATCCCGGAGGTGGCCCCGGGCGACCGGGTCGAGGTCGGCGACGCGCTCGGGCCGACGACCCGCTCCGGCTTCTTCGGGCAGTGGGTCGACGACCACGTCCACCTCGGCTTCCGACCCCCGGACGCGGACCCGCTCCGCGCGAGCGGGTCGCCCCCGGTCGCCGTCGACGCCCCCGTCGACCCGGTCGCGTGGGACGGGACCGGAACCGTCGTCGAGCGCGGCCCGACGCACGTCGTCGTGAGGGGGCCACACCGGTCGCGGTCCGGCCCGTCCTTCGGCGCGCTCGCGAGCGACGAGGGCGTCCCCCTCGACGGCGGGCTGGCGCACTACGCGGGCGGGGGGACGTTCCGCGGTCGCGACGAGACGCCCGAAGCGGGCGACGCGCTGTCCCTGCTCGGGGCGCGGGTCGGCACCGCGGCCGAACACGGCGGCGGATCGGCCGCGGGAGCGCCCCGCGTCGAGTGGGCGCCGGTCGACGTCTTCGCGAACGGCGAGCGCGTGACCGGACTGTCGCTGTTCGCGTCGCGCCGCGACCGACTCGGCGTCAAGCTTGTCTGCCCGGACCGCGAGTTCGCCGTCGGCGAGTCGGTGACGGTCGAGGTCGTCCCGAGCGACGACCCGATCCGGCTCGGCGTCGGGTGAGCGGGGGCGGAGCGCGTCCGGACGACGCGCGTCGGGACGACGCACGTCGTCCGGACGCCGTCAATCGGCGACCCGTTGTCGCACGTTTCCGAGGGCTACAAGCCGTTCGGGGCTGACCGCGGGGACATGGACCGCACGGACATCGCGGCGATGGACCCGCTCCCGGACGCGGCGACGGCGTTCGTCAGGCGGAAGCTCGAAGACGATCACGGCTACCTCTCGTGGCTGAACACGTCGGTCGAGACGATAGAGCGCGGGCGCGTCGTGCTCTCGATCCCCTTCGACGAGAAGCTCACGAACGCCGGCGGCCGGACGATCCACGGCGGCGTGGCGGCGACGCTGATCGACACGGCCGGCGGCGTCGCCCAGCGGACGACGTTCGAGGACCCGCTCGACGGCGACGTGGCGACGGTGAACCTCAACGCGAACTACCTGCGGCCCGCGAACGGCGACCTCCGCGCGGAGGCCGAGGTGGTGCGGGCCGGCGGCTCGATCGGCGTCAGCGAGATGACGGTCACCACCGCCGGGAACGGGGGCGGAGGGACCGCGGAGGACGGTGAGCGCGACGGGAACCGGTCGGAGGTCGTCGTCGGTCAGGGGTCGTTCCGACTGTTCCGCGAGTAGCCGGGGAGGTCGGCGAGGATCGCGTCGAGGGCCACTTCCCCCTCGTCGTTGCCGCCGAGTTCAGCTGCCAGCGCCGCGACCGGCTCGCGGTCGACGCGCTCCGGAGCGGCGCGGACGGCGACCGACTGCTCGCCGAGCGAGACGAACCCGCAGCCGAGCCGCTCCGCCGTCTCCCGGAGGCCGAGCCCGGCGTCGGCGTCGCCGGCGGCGACGGCGCGGACCGGGCTCTCGAACCCCTTCGCCGTGCGCTCGTACCCGTCGATCCGCTCGGCGAGCGCGCGGCGGTCGGCGTCGCGCTCGCCGGCGAGGTCGTCGAGCGCCGCGTCGAGCCCCCGCCGGAGCCCCGAGACGGTCCGGCGGTTCCGGAGGCGGAGGTCGCGGGCGGCGAGGTCCGCGCGCCCCTCGATCACCGCGGGGTTATCCGACGGCACGGCGCGCCTCCACTCGCGGGTGCAGCCCCCGAGGCCC
>NZ_NEWI01000289.1:0-2004 GCF_002135005.1 Halorubrum sp. SD612
GACTACGTCCGGTTTCAAGCGAGAGCTTCGCTCTCGCCCTGTCACCGGGCGAAGCCCGGTTGCCCGAGGGACGCAGCCCCTCGCTGCCCGTGGCGCGTCGCGCCGCGCGACTGGGGCTTTGGCAGTGTTCGCCGCCGCTCCGTACTCGATTATTTATAAGCGAGCGACTGGGTTTTAGAGCCGTTCGCTGCTTGATCAGCGAGGGCGTTTATAAGTAGTAGACCGCCCTCCAGCGATCGTTTATAAAAGTACGACCACGGCACCGTAGACGATCGCCGCACCCGCGACGCCGATCCCAACCGCCTTCGCGTTGAGCCGGACCGCCTTCTTCCGGTCGGCGGCGAGCGCTTCCTCGTTTCGGATCTCGTTCGTCCCCTCGCCCACGTCGAAGACGCCGATGCCGGCGAAGCCGATACAGAAGCGCTCGCGGTACTGTAGCGCGCCCATCGCGGCGCCGTACAGCGGGACCACCGAGGCGATAAGCGCCCACCGCGGCCACCCGAGGGATATCGCGGCCGCGACGTAGGCCGCGGCGACCACCAGCGACCCGACGCCGAGCAGCAGCCGCCGTCGCTGTTGGGTCGGTCCGATGTTGCACACGCCCGGTTGATACTCCATACCGGTGGTGAGAGACCCGCGAGTAAAAGCCCTCCTGACCGGGGGCCTCGGCCGGGCTCGCCGCGGTGGCAACCCTCAAAAGGACGCCCGACGACCGTATCGTGTGAAACGGATCCAGCTCGGTAACACCGTCTTCGAGGGCGCAAACGACGTGTACCTGCTCGACGGCGAGACGACCGCGCTCGTCGACACCGGCGTCGCGCTCCCCGAAGTCCGCGAGGAGTTGGTCGACGGCCTCGCCGAGCACGACCTCGCGTTCGGCGACGTCGACGCGGTCGTCCTCACGCACTGGCACCCGGACCACGCGGGGCTGGCCGGCGAGGTCCAGGCCGCGGGCGGCGCCGACGTGTACGTCCACGAGGCGGACGCCGCCCTCGTCGACGGGACCGAGACGCCGCTCTTCGCCGACCGCGACCTCCAGCGCGAGACGTTCGAGCGCTGGGGGATGCCCGCGGCCGACCGCGAGCGACTCACGGACTTCTTCTCGGCGGTCAGCGCGGACCTCTCCGGGGAGCCCGCCGACGTGACGACGTTCGCCGACGGCGACGCGATCGAGGCCGGCGGCGTCGAGCTTGAGGCCCTCCACCTCCCCGGCCACACCGCCGGGCTCTCCGGGTTCGCGTTCGACCCGCGGACGGTGCCGGACCACGAGCCGGTCGCCGGCGCGGACGCGACGGAGGAGGCCTTCACGGGCGACGCGCTCCTCCCGAAGTACACCCCCAACGTCGGCGGCGCGGACGTGCGCGTCGAGGGCGCGCTCGCGGCCTACGCCGAGAGCCTCGCCCGCCTCGTCGACCGCGACTTCGACGCCGCCCACCCCGGCCACCGCTGGCGGATCGACGAGCCGAACCGCCGCGCGGCGACGATCCTCGACCACCACCGCCACCGCACCCGGCGGGTGATCGACGTGCTCGCCGACCGCGAGAGCGGCACCGCGTGGGAGGTGTCGGCCGCGCTGTTCGGCTCGCTGGAGGGGATCCACGTCCTCCACGGCCCCGGCGAGGCGTGCTCGCACCTCGACCACCTCGCGGCCGCCGGCGTCGTCGAGCGCGACGGGACCGCGTACCGCCTCGTCGACCCCGACCCCGACGTCGGCGCGCTGTTCCCGACCACGCCGCTCGACGACCTCGTCGACGGGAGCGAGGACGCGTAGCCGGCCGGAGCCGAGCGCGCGACCGCGTCCCGCCCGCCGAAAGCTATTCCCGACGGCCGGCGTATTCGGGGACGTGAAGCGGGACGCCGTCACTGCGGTCGCCGTCGCCCTCCTCGCTCTCGTCGCCCTCGGCGTCGCGGCCGCGACGCTCGACTCCGCCGTCGACGTCGGCAGCGGCGGGTTACCCGCCGGGCCGCCGGCCCCGAGCGTCGGCGCGCGCGCCCGGCACCCCG
>NZ_NEWI01000028.1:0-26011 GCF_002135005.1 Halorubrum sp. SD612
GACGAGGCGCTAACCGACGGCGGGCGCGATCTCCTCGGGGAGCTGAAGGAGTCGCTGTCGCTGTTCGGTCCCGCCCGCGAGCACGTCAAAACCCTGTACTTCCAGTGGGCGCTGATCGACCTGTCGCGCCTGATCTTATACGCCGCGGTGCCGGCGCTCGTCGTCGCGGGGACCATGCTCACCGTCGTCGACGCCGGGACGTTTCGGGGGGCCACGATCGGCGTCAACCGCGTGACGCTCGTCGTCGCGGGCGCGTTCGCGGTCACGCTCTTTCCGTTCTCGCTTTTCGTCTCCTACCTGCTCCGGGTCCTCACCCTCGCGAAGCGGACGCTCGCGATCGGACCGCTGGTGTTGCGGGACTCGGAGTAGCCGCCTCGGTGTCGCAGCGGGCCGCCCCCGTCGTCCGCGAGGCGACCGCCGAACGTCCGCGATCACCGACCGGATGCGTCCGGTGCGTCGGCCGTCCGGTCCGTGACGGTGAGCCCCCCGGAGAGCAGCTGCGCGGACGGCGGAGCGAGGGTGATCCCCTCCTCGTCGAAGCGTCGTTTCACCAGTCGGCGGAAGTCCGAGCGGATCGTCTGGATGTCCCTGTTTCCCGGGTCGTCGGTCCAGAACTCCGCCTGTACCGTGATCGCGTTCTCGCCCAGTTCGACGATGCGCGTGTTCGGCGCCGGCTCGTCGAGCACCGGATCGAGGGTCGTGACGACCTGCTGTAGCTCCAACAGGGCCCGCTCGGTGTCCTCGTAGTAAGCGACGTACACCTGTTCCGTGAGTCGATACCGATCTCGACCGTACGGGCGGGTGATCGCGTTGGTCGTGAGCTCGGTGTTGGGAACCGATATCGTCTCGTGGTTCGGCGTTCGGACGCGGGTGACGCGGAAGTCGACCGCTTCGATCGTCCCGCTCCCGCCCGGCCACTCGATCCAGTCGCCGACGTTGAAGTCCGGGTCCGCGACGAGGAACATCCCGCTGACGAGCGATCCGAACACCTGCTGCCCGGCGATGCCGAGGACGAACGTGAGCGCCGCGATGATGACCGCCGACTCGGAGAGCACCCGTCCGTACCCGGCGGCGATGATGCCCGTCAGCACCGCGAACCCGATCAGTACGACCCGGAGGTACGTCTTCGCGGCCGTCTCGATCGTGGGGTTGTTGCGATTCCGCGACCTGACGGCCCGGGTCGCGAGCGGGACGAGGACGAGCCGGCTTACGAGGTAGACGACGCCGAACCCCACCGCGAACCAGAACAGCTCCGACAGCACCTGTTCGTACGCAGCGAGGAGGTCCGTCAGCCACCCCGGGGGAGCGATCTGACCGGTCATACACCGATCTGAGTGACGCGGTGCGTAAAACCCCGACACCGACCCGCCCGACACGCCGTCGGTCCGCGGACTCCGCCCACCGCCGTCGCTCACGGACTGTGGATGTCGCCCGCGACACTAACGACCGGTCTCATCTCCGGCGGCGTGCCGCGTCGACCGGGAAACCCTCGTGGCGGGCGGTCGCCTGCGCGGCGACGGGCGGGTCGCGCGTGCGACCGATGTGACGCGCCTGGGTTCTCCGCGCTGTCATCGCTCCCATCGGGGAGTACTCGGGCGGGGACTGACGGCGCGCGGGTCGACGTTGCGCGCGGAGGGGCTTAACGGCCCCGCTCGCCGCCGGCCTCGGGCGTCCGGCGGTATCGACGGCTATCCGAACGCACTTACGTCCCTGTCACGGACCCACGCGCAATGTCAGTACGAGTCGGCATCCTTGGTGCCACCGGCGCGGTCGGCCAGCGGTTCATCCAGTTGCTCGACGACCACCCGACCTTCGAGCTCGCCGCGGTCACCGCGAGCGCGGAGAGCGCGGGGAAGACCTACCGCGAGGCGGCCAAGTGGCGCGTCGACACGCCCATCCCGGAGGGCGTCGCCGAGATGGAGGTCGCGGAGACGACGCCCGCCGGGATCGCGGGCGACGACGTCGACCTCCTGTTCTCCTCGCTCCCCTCGGGCGTCGCCGCCGAGGTCGAGCCGGCGTTCCTGAACGAGGGATACGTCGTCTCCTCGAACTCCTCGAACGACCGCATGGCGGCGGACGTGCCGCTCACCATTCCCGAGATCAATCCCGACCACCTCGACCTGATCGAGGTTCAGCGCGACGAGCGGGGCTGGGACGGCGCCTTAGTGAAGAACCCGAACTGCTCGACGATCACGATGGTGCCGACGCTCGCGGCGATCGACGAGTTCGGCCTCGAAAGCGTTCGGGTCTCGACGCTTCAGGCGGTCTCCGGCGCCGGCTACTCCGGCGTCACCTCGATGGAGATCATCGACAACGCCATCCCGCACATCGGCGGCGAGGAAGAGAAGATGGAGACGGAGTCGCGCAAGCTGCTCGGCGAGTTCGACGGCGCCGAGGTCTCCCTCCACGACGCCGACGTGGCCGCCTCCTGTAACCGGATCCCGACGCTCGACGGCCACCTGGAGAACGTCTTCGCCGAGTTCGCCGAGGACCCCGCGCCCGCGGACCTCCGCGAGGCGATGCGCTCGTTCGAGGGCGTCGGCGACCTCCCAAGCTCGCCCGAACAGCTCATCAAGGTGTTCGGCGACGACGAGCGCGAGCGTCCGCAGCCCCGCCTCGACCGCACGTACGCCGACGGGATGGGCATCGTCGCCGGCGGCGTCCAGACCACCGACGCCGGCGCGAAGTACAACTGCCTCGCGCACAACACGATCCGCGGCGCGGCGGGCGCCTCGCTGCTCAACGGCGAGCTGCTCGTCGAGGAAGGGTACGTCTAAGCGCGCCGGCCGCCGACCGATAACCACTTTATTCTCCGCGTTCCGTCGGCCGACGCCATGGCAGAGCCATCCGCGAAACGGTCCGTCCGCCGGGGCGTCGCGGTCCTCCTCCTCCCGGTGTCCGGGGCGACGACGCTCCCCGCGTTCGTCGAGGCCGCGCTCCCCGGCGTGTCGAGTGTGGTCGGTGTCGTCCTCTTCGTCGCCGCGGTCGCGCACCTCGTCGGCAGCGTCAGTAGACAGGTGGCCGCGGCGGCCGACACGCCGCTGTGATCGGTCCCGGACGGGCACCGGACGGCACTGAATACTCCGGGGGGCCACGAGACCGCGCCGACCGAAGCGTTCAACGGCCCGTCGCGAATGTCCCCGCACATGGTCGACAGGAACGTCGTCCGCCGGGGGTACGACGAACTCGCGACGGCGTACGCGGCCGACCGTGTCGAGGACGGCCGCGGACGAGCGGTCCTCGACCGCTTCCGTGAGTCGCTGCCGCCGGACGCGCGGGTCCTCGACGCCGGCTGCGGGCAGGGCACGCCCGTGCTCCGAGCGCTGAACGACTCCGGGACCGCCGTCGGAGCGGACATCTCGCGCACCCAACTGGCGCTGGCCGCCGAGAACGTCCCCGGAGCGCCGCTCGCGCAGGGTGACCTCGTCGCGCTCCCGTTCCGCGACGGCGCCTTCGACGCGGTGACGGCGTACCACTCGCTAATCCACGTTCCGGAGGGGCGTCACCAGGCCGTCGTCGACGAGTTCGCCCGCGTCCTCGGCGACGGCGGACGGCTCCTCTGTTCCGAGGGACCGGAGCCGTGGAACGGCGAGAACCCGGACTGGCTCGACACCGGCGTCGAGATGCAGTGGCACATCGCGGGCGCGGAGGCGACTCGGCGGCAGCTCCGGAACGCCGGCTTCGTAATCGAGCGGGAATCGACCGTCGACGACTCGCTCGCCGACGGCGCCGACGCGCGCTGGACGTTCTTCGCCGCGCGGCTCACCGAGTGAGCAGCCGAGCCCTCGTTACTTCCCTTCGAACTCGGGTTCGCCGTCGCCCATGAACGCCGTGACGCCCTCGATGAGGTCGTCGGTGTTCATGACGTGGCCGAAGCCCATCGCCTCGACTTCGAGGCCGGCCTCGTTGTCGGTGCGTCCGGCGTGGATCGCGCGCTTCGTGTACTTCTGCGCGATCGGCGGGCCGCCCGCGAGCTGCGCTGCCAGCTCCCGCGCCCGGTCGTCGAGCTCGTCGCCCGGCACGACCTCGTTGACGAAGCCGTAGTCGGCCATCGTCTCGGCGTCGTAGCGGTCGGCGGTGAGGATGATCTCCTTCGCGCGCCCCTCGCCGACGACGCGCGCGAGCCGCTGCGTGCCGCCCCAACCCGGGAGCAGGCCGAGGTCGAGTTCGGGCTGGCCGAGCTCGGAGCGCTCGGAGGCGGTCCGCATGTCTGCCGCGGTCGCGAGCTCCATCCCGCCGCCGAGGCAGTAGCCGTCGATGGCGGCGATGACGGGCTTGTCCGACTCCTCGAGCTTGCCGAACGTCTGTTGACCCTGCCGAGAGAGCTCGACGGCGTGGATCGGGTCCGCGCCGCCCGCGGCCATACTTTGGACGTCCGCGCCGGCGGAGAAGGCGCGGTCGCCCGCGCCGGAGAGGAGGATCGCCCGCACGTCGTCGTCGCCGTCGAGCAGGTCGATCGCGTCGGCGAGCTCGTCGAGCACGTCGCCGCTGATCGTGTTCATCCGGTGCGGGCGGTCGATCTCGACGTGCCCGACCCGCGCGTCGGCGTCGACGTCGACGTTCAGCACGTCGAACGCCGGGCCGCTCTCCGCGTCGCCGTCGGCTCCGTCGCCGCGGAAGCCGCCCGACTCGGCCGCCTCGCGCAGGTAGTCGGTCGCCTCGTAGCGCTCCTCGCCGGTCTCCTCCGCGAGGGCGTCGAGCGTCTCGACCAGCGCGTCGAGCCCCTCTTCGTCAGCGAGCTTTGCCGGGCCGTCGGGGAAGCCCGCGCCGAGCTTGACCGCCTCGTCGATGTCGTCGGCGTCGGCCACGTCGTTGCCGATCAGGCCGGCCGTCTCGTTGGCCATCACCGCGAGCAGGCGGCGGCGCACGTCGTCGTCGAGCGCGTCGCTCGGGATCTGCGCGCCGTCGCCGTCCTCGTAGTCGTAGAATCCCTTGCCGGTCTTCTTGCCGAGGTCCTCCGCCTCGACCTTCTCGCCGAGCAGCGGGCAGGGGCGGTAGGCGTCGCCGAGGACCTCGTGCATGTACTCCAGCACGTGGTAGCCCACGTCGATGCCGACCTGGTCGGCGAGCTCGAACGACCCCATCGGGAGGCCCATGTCGAACTTCGTCGTGGAGTCGACCGCCTCCATCGTCGCGTCGCCGGACTCGACGATCCACGCCGCCTCGTTCATCAGGGGGACGAGGATGCGGTTGACGATGAACCCGGGGCTGTCCTTCCGGACCCGGACGGGCGTCTTCCCCATCGACTCGGCGAGCCCCTCGATCAGGTCGAGCGTCTCCTCGCTCGAGTGCTCCCCGGAGATGACCTCGACCAAGTCCATCCGCACCGGCGGGTTGAAGAAGTGCATCCCGCAGAAGCGCTCGGGGCGGTCCGTCACCTCCGACAGCTCGGTGATAGAGAGGCTGGAGGTGTTGGTGACGAAGACGGCCTCGTCGGGCGCGTACTCGACCACGTCGTCGTACACGTCCTTCTTGATGGCCATCTTCTCGGGGACGACCTCGACGACGACGTCGGCGCCGTCGAGCGCGTCCTCGAGGTCGACGAACGCGTCGACGCGGTCGAGCGCGGCGTCCGCCTCGTCGTCGCCAATTCGGTCCTTCTCCGCGAGCTTGCCGAGCGACCACTCGATCTGGTCGTACCCGTTCTGGACGAGCTCATCGTTGATGTCGCGGAGCGACACGTCGTAGCCGGCGAGGGCGGCCACTTCAGCGATACCGTGGCCCATGTTCCCGGCGCCGAGCACCGTCACGCGCTGGACGTCTTCGAGCTGCATACCTGAGAGTCGGAACCGTCATGGTTGAACGTTTTCATCTTCCAAACGTAAAACAAACTGTAAGTTTATTCGGGTGGGTCGGCGGCGGCTCGACGCGGGGTGCGAGGGACTGAGACGAGCACGAACGGTCGACGCGGGGTGTGAGGGACTGAGACGAGCACGAGCGCTCGACGCGGGGTGTGAGAGGCCGCGCGGACCGGTCCGGAACCGAACGTACTCCTCCGTGCGGTCCCTCGCTTCGGTATGGACGACGGCGTCGACGGAACGATCGACCCGGCCGCGGACGCTGACGGGCCAGCGGCGAAGAGTGGCGGTCCGGCCGCGGACGTAGACGACCCGGTGATCGAGGTCCTCCGCGAGGACCCGACGATGGCGACGCTCGTCGATCGACACGGGCCCCTCGACGTCGCGCCCGCGGACGACGAGTTCGCGCGGCTCTGTACGTCGATCGTGAACCAGCAGCTCTCGACCGCCTCTGCGGCGGCCATCCACGAGCGGTTCGTGGAAGTCGTGGGCGGCGACCCGACCCCGGAGCGCGTCCTCGCGGCCGACGAGGCGGCCCTGCGCGAGGCCGGGCTCAGCGGCACGAAGGTCGACTACCTGCGCAACGCCGCCGCCGCGTTTCGCGACGACGAGCGCGACCTCACGCGCGAGGAGTTGGCGGGCGTAAGCGACGAGGCGGTCGTCGACCGGCTCACCGAGATCACGGGCGTCGGCGAGTGGACCGCGAGGATGTACCTCGTCTTCGCGCTCGGGCGCGAGGACGTGCTCCCGCTCGGCGACCTGGCGGTTCGGAAAGGGATCGAGCTGGTGTACAACGGTGGGGAATCGCTGTCGCGCGCGGAGATGCGCGAGATCGCCGAGGCGTGGCGCCCGTACCGGAGCTACGGGACGCGATACATCTGGGCCGAGTACGAGTCCTGACCGCGCTCTCGTGGAGGAACGACGGGCCGAGCTATCGGGTCCGGGTCGACTGCTCCGGTTCGGGCTCGGGGTCGCCGGCCGGGGCTCGGTCACCGCTCGCCGCGTCCTCGCGGTACAGCCGGAGGATCTCCTCTAAGAGGACCGCGTGCCGATCACCGGGGACGTACTGGTGGTCGATGAAGTCCTCGGCGTCGCTGAACTTCTCCCGGAGCGCGAGCTTCCGCACGAACGCGACGGACTCGAAGAACGGGGGGCCGTCGGTCTCCTCGTCCGCGCCCAGCGTCCGGTCCGCGTCCGGGATCACCTCGGACTCGATCGCCTCGTAGTCGATCGTCTCCGGGTCGTACTCGTCGAGGGTCCGGGAGAGCACGTAGTCGGCCGAGAAGCGGTAGAACTCCGACTTGCTCTCGAACTGCCCCTCGTCGACGAGCGATTCGATCTCCTCGACCACCGACTCGGGAAACCGGACCGTGCTCTTCACCATGTGTCGTGTCCTCGACAGCCTCGGTCTTATACTTTTGTCAGACGCGCGTGAGCCAGATTTCGGCGGCGCCGGACGGGTCTACTCCTCCTCTTCGAGGATTTCGCCCGCCTCGTCGCGCTCGGCCTCGTCTCTGTCGGCGCGCCGCCGCACGTCGACCCGGTAGTCGGTGAGGATGTCGCGGCCGAGCAGCAGCGGGTACTCCATGTGCTCGCGGTCCTCGACGCTCGCGGTGACGGTGTGCTGGTTGCCGCCGATACCGATGACGAGGTCGACGACCGGCCGGGCCTTCCCGCCCTTCACGCTGCCCGACTTGACCCGGGTCATGCTCTTGATCGGACCCGCACCGATCTCGGCGGCCAACTGGGTGTCGATGCTCGTCCGGGTCGCGCCCGTGTCCGACTTCGCGAGCGCCTGCGTCGAGCCGGAGGTGCCCGTGACGACGACCTCCTCGATGTAGCCGATGTCGGGCTGCTCGGAGGGGGTCGGCTTCGGCGCGGGCGCGCAGGACGGCCGCGAGTCGTCGAGGGTCGCGGCGACGCGCTCGACCGCCTCGTCCTCGACCTCGCCGCCGACCGTCTCGATCGCCAGCTTCGCGATGTGCGGGGCCGGGCTGGTGCCGGTCGCCTCGAACAGCCCCTTGAACCCGGCCGTGGGGTTCACTTCGAGGACGTACCAGCCGTCGTACCCCTCGACGAGGTCGACCCCGGCGTAGTCGAGCCCCATCACCTCGGCCGCGTAGAGGGCGGTGTCGGCGGCCTCCTGCGGCATGTCGTCGGTGGCGTCCTCCACCGCGCCGCCCAGCGCGACGTTGGTGCGCCAGTCGCCCTCGGGCGCGTAGCGGTACATCGACCCGACGATCTCGTCGCCGACGACGTACACCCGCAGGTCGCGGTGCTTCTCGTCGTCGCGGTCGATGAGCCGCTGGAGGAACGCCTGCCGGTTGCCGACCTTCGGGTTCACGCGCTCGGTCAGGTCGACCTTCCACGTCCCGCCGCCGTGGGTGCCGATCGCGGTCTTATACACGCCCACGTCGCCGAACCGCTCGCGGCCCTCGTTGAGGCGGTCGTTCGACAGCGCGAGCAGCGCGTCGGGCACGCGGATGTTCCAGTCGGCGAGCGTCGCCGCCGTCGCGAACTTGTGGATCGACGCCAGCACCGCGTTCGGCTCGTTCAGCATCGGCCGGATGCGCTCGAACGTCGCCGCCAGCCCGAGCAGCTCCGCGGGCTGGTCGGTGTTCGATAAGAGCAGGCGGTTCGCGATCACGTCGACCGCGGGCTCGACCGCCACCTCGCCGTCCTCGACGCTCACCGCGGCGTTCTCCTCGCGGAGCCACACCGGCTCGTGACCGAGGTCCTCGACGGCGTTACAGATCGCCTTCGTCTCCTTGCTGTTGTGCAGCGACAACACTCCCACCCGAACCGAGTCCGAACTCATACCTCTCACTGCGCGGGCCGAGATAAAAGACGCCCCGATCGTTTCGGCCGGACGAGATCCGGAGTCTCCGGGTCGCCATATATATACCCGACGCCGCGCTCCGGTCTGCCATGAGCGAGGACCGGGCGTTCACGTACAACGGCGGGGCGGTGCCGCCCGGCGAAACGCAGAACATCCGCTACGGAATCAGCGAGACGTACCTCGGCGACCCCGTCCGTATCCCGGTCACGATCGTCAACGGGGAGCGCGACGGGCCGACCGCCTTCCTGACCGCGGCCGCCCACGGCGACGAACTCAACGGAATCGAGGTCGTCCGCGAGGTCGCCCACGAGTGGGACCTCTCGGCGCTTTCGGGCACGCTCGTCTGTCTCCCCGTCCTCAACGTGCCCGGCTTCCTCGCCCAGCAGCGGTACCTCCCCGTCTACGACCGCGACCTGAACCGGTCGTTCCCCGGGAAGCCCGGGTCGACCAGCTCGAAGCGGATGGCCCACCGGATCTACGAGAACTTCATCGCGCCGTGCGACTTCGGGCTCGACTTCCACACCTCCACCCGCGGCCGGACGAACATGCTCCACGTCCGCGCAGACATGACCGACGAGTCGGTGTACCGGCTCGCGATGGCGTTCGGCTCGAAGGTGATCATCGACAGCGACGGGCCGAGCGGCACGCTCCGCGGCGAGGCGACCGACGCCGACATCCCCACGATCACGATCGAGATGGGGGAGGCCCACCGGTTCCAGCGCCCGCTCATCGACGACGCGCTCGACGGCGTCAAATCCGTCTTCGCGGAGTACGGACTCCTGGAGACCGACACGGTTCGCTGGCCCGGCTGGCGCACCGTTGTCGCCGGGGCGGGCGAGAAGACGTGGCTGCGCGCCGACTCCGGCGGCATCGTCGACACCCACTTCGAGAGCGGCTCGCTCGTCCGCGAGGGCGAGCGCATCGCGACGATCACCAACCCGTTCAAGGAGGACGCGGTCGCGGTGGAGGCCCCGTTCACCGGGCTCCTGATCGGCCTGCTGGAGAACCCGGTCGTCTACCCCGGGAACCCCCTGTGTCACCTCGTCGAGATCGGTGAGTCGACCCGTCGGGCGATCGAGGCCGGCAGCGCGCCGAAGCCCGTCGGCCAACCGACGCCGACGGCCGGGAAGTGAGGTCGCCCTCTGTGGTCGACGGGTCGCGCTGTGGGTTCGTACGTCGCCGTCGTGGCCGTGACACCGACCCGTCACCCCTCGCCGAGCCGCTCCCGTAGCCCGACCGCGGCCCCGGCGACAACCGCGAGGAAGCCGCCGAGGAACGCCACCGGCTGGAGGACGACCCGCTGGGCGACGACGGCGCCCGGCTCGCGCTCGACGGTCCGGGTCCAGAACTCGTACCGCTCGCCGTCGAGCTCGACGATCAGCAGTCCGTCGCCGAGCGTCGGGTCGGTCGGGTACGACAGCGAGTCGACGCGCTCGTCGGGGCTCTCGACGCCGAACGCGCCCTCGGGGGCGTCGCGGGCGCGGGCGAACGCCGCGCGGGCGGCGGGGTCAAGGTCGGCGTACGCGACGACGGCGTTCGAGTCGTCGAGACCTTCGTCGGTCGGAGCGTCGAGACCCACCGACGACCCGGCGGTCACCGACCGAACGGTGTGGGTGTAGGCCGGGTCGGCCTCGCCGACCGAGACCGGGAGGAACAGCGGGTTCGCCATCAGGAGGACGCCGAGCGCGACGAGCGCGGCGGCCGCGAGCGGGGCGCGCATACGCCGCCTTCGGCGGGCCGGGAGTTGAGCCTTTCCGAGCCGCGCGGCCGGCCGCAGCCGAACAGCTCCGCCATCGGCCGAGACGTGGCGCCGGACCTCAGATCAGCCCGAGCGCCGTGAGGATCTGGTTGCCGAAGATCATCGCGATCAGTCCGGTCAGCATGACGAGGCCGGACGAGACCGTGATCGTCCGCACCGCGGCGTGCCGGTCGCTGATCGGGACCCGGCTGATCACCGCCTCGGCGACCATCCGGAGGATGCGGCCGCCGTCGAGCGGGAACGCCGGCAGGCAGTTGAACAGCGCCAGCTGGATGTTGATCCACCCCGACCAGAACAGGAGGTTCGCGAGCAGGAACGTCCCGCCGCCGAGCACCGCGAGCGGCCCCTCGACAACGAAAAAGTTGGTCAGGTCGCCGGTGAACCCCGCGAAGTTGAACGGGAGCCCGAACAGGCTGCCGAGCGGCAGGATGAGCGCGACGAACACCAAGCCGAGCGGCGAGTCGGTGACCCCGCCGAGCGGGACGCCGCCGGCGGTCCCCTCGCCCCCGTCGCCGCCGAGCAGTTCGAGGTACGCGCCGGCGGGGTACTCGGTGACGCCCACGTCGTCGAGCGCGAGCCCGCTCGTCCCGGGGAAGACGCTGACGCCGACGAAGCCGCCGTCGCGGTTCGGGTGGGCGTCGAGTTCGACCTCGTACGTGTCGCGTTCGCCGTCAGCGTCGTAGACGGTGACGGGGACGGTCTCCCCCGGCTCGCGCTCGCCGAGGACCGCGGAGAGCGCCCCGTTGTCGACGACGCGCTCGCCGTCGACCGAGACGATCGTCAGCGGCTCGCCGAGGGCGGCGCCCGCGTCGTGGATCGGCCCGTCCTCCTGAACCCCGACGACGTACGCGCCGATCGGCACGTCCGGGACGGTGACGGCGGCCTCGCCGTCGGCCGTTTCGACGCCCGAGGCGTCCTCGGCGCCGGGCGCGTCGCGGACCTGGTCGACGACGGTCGCGTTGCCGGTCACCGTCAGCGCGGCGCGCTCGTCGTCGCCGACCGCGGCGAAGAGGTCCGACTCGGTCGCGACCGGCTCGCCGTTCACCGCCGCGATCGTCACCGGTGCGCCCTCGATCCTCACGCCGAGGGGGTTGCCGCCGGCGGACCCGACCACCTGTAGCTCGCGGTCGACCCGCACCGTCTCCCGCGCGTCGCCGTCGTCGACCGTGAGCGCAACCGAGTCGCCGGCGTCGGCGATCGCCGACTCGAACTCGGCGCTCGTCTCGATCGGCGTTCCGGCGACCTCGACGACCCGGTCGCCCTGCGAGATGTCGGCCGCGGCCGCCGGGGAGCCGGGGTTGACCTCGCCGACCGCGTAGCCCGCCGCGGGCGAGATGGCGCCGACCACGGGGCCGAAGAGGAGCGCGAAGACGACGATCGTGAGGACGGTGTTCGCGGTGACGCCGGCAGCGAACATCCGTGCGCGCGCGCCGCGAGACGCCTCCTGCGTCGCCTCCTCGTCCGGTTCGACGAACGCGCCCACCGGGAGCAGCGCGAAGAAGACGAGCCCCATCGAGTCGATGTCGATGCCCTCGACCCGGCAGAGGAGCCCGTGTGCCCCCTCGTGGATCACCATCGCGGCCCCGAGCCCGGCGACGATCTCCGGCGCGACCGACAGGGGAAGGAAGTCGTTGACGCCGGGGATGATGAGGAAGTTCTGCGGCTGCTGGATCGCGGCGGGCTGTGCGTTCGTGAACGCCGACATCGCCGACGAGAGGATGAGCGCGAACGACGCCACCATCGCCACCAAGGCCCCGCCGAGGCCGAGGTTGGCGACCGCGCGCCAGAACCGCTTCGGCGCCGCCAGTCGGCCGAGGAAGGCGCGCCCGCGGAGGGTCCGGAGCGTCAACACCGGTCCGGAGATCCTGACCGCGTCCGGGAGGATCCCCTCGTTCCGCAGCCACATCGCGACCGCGGAGTACGCGAGGACCCCCGTCAGCACCCAGAACAACGTGTTCATTACCACGCCGTTGGGCTCGCCCGCTCGTAAGGGGTTCGGTTCCCGGAACCCTCGGCCGCACCGCGCGCACCGATACGGCCCGCCGCGGCCGTCGGGGAGGACTGATACGCGTCCGGTGCGTGCGTCGGACCGATGGCCGACGCCGACCGGTCCCACGCCGCAGACGCACAGCCCGCGCGCCGACGGCCCGATCCCGTCGAGTCGGACGCCGCCGAACGCTCGCTCGCGCCCCTCATGGGCGCGGCGTACGTTACCGCCGGGGTCGCCCACTTCCTGATCCCGGATCGGTTCGCGGAGGCGATCCCGCCGTCGTTCCCCCGGCCCGTCGGGCTGGTGTACCTCTCCGGGATCGCCGAGATACTCCTCGGGGTCGGCGTCGCGATACCGCGGACGCGGCGCCCGTCCGCGTGGGGGATCGTCGCCCTCCTCCTCGCCGTGTTTCCGGCGAACGTCCACCTCGCCCGGCGCGACACCCTCGACGACCTCCTCCCGGACCGACTCGTCGCTCCGGCGCGGCTCGCGGCGCTGGCCCGCCTGCCGTTTCAGGGCGTCCTGATCGCCTGGGCGCTGCGGTACGCGCGCGACGACGACCCGTCGGAGCCGTGTTCGGAAGCGTAGTTCCGGAGCGATCGAGGTCCCGCCGCGAACTCAACACCCAAGTACCCCCCGGTACAAGCGTGACTCATGATGGCGCTCATCGACTTCGTCTCCCGGCTGGTCGGCGACGTCGGGCGGTTCGTCGACATCTTCCTGAACGACCTCATCCTCGGCGCCGGCGACCCGCTGTCGGCGCTGCTCGTCCTCGTCGGACAGGTCCTGATTATCGCTTCCGTCGGCGCGCTGGGCTACGCCGCCGTCGGCGCGCTGCTCGGTGAGATTGGCGTGAACCTGCCCTCGCTCGGCGGACGCGGGCGCTCGGAGTAGTCGGCGGCGCCGGTCGCCGACCTCGTCGCGCCCAGACCGTCCTCAGTCGTCGTCAGCACTGATCGCCGACCGCGTCCTCAGTCGTCGTCGGCGCCCGTCGCCGACCGCACCTCGGCGCCGGCCCCCGGACCGTCGACGGTTTCGGCACCGTCGCCCCCGTCGGGAACCTCGAACTCGTTCAGCCGCGCCAACAGGTCGTCGGACCGGTCCGAGAGCGTGTGGACCCGGCCGGTCACCTCGGAGACGGTCGCGGTCTGCTCCTCGGCCGCGGCCGCGACGGTCTCCGCCTCGGTCGCGGTCTGTCGGCTCACGGAGGCGACGCCGTCGACCATGTCGACGACCTCCTGCGTGGTGCGCGCCTGGTCGTCGGTCGCGTCGCTGATCTCTTGGACCGTCTCGTCGACGCTCGTCACATCCTCGACGACGCCCTCGAACTCCCGCAGCGTCGACTCGATCGTCTCGACCCCCTCGGCTACCTGGGCCTCCATCGCCTCGGCGTCGGCGGCGGTCTCCGCCGACGCGGTCTGGACCTCCTCGATCCGCCCGGAGATCTCCCCCGCGGACTCGCGCGTCTCCTCGGCGAGCGACTTCACCTCGTCGGCGACGACCGCGAACCCGTCGCCGGAGCCGTCGGCGCGCGCCGCCTCGATGGAGGCGTTCAGCGCGAGCAGGTTAGTCTCCTCCGCGATTTCGTCTATCACGGCCGCGATCTCGTCGATCTCGCCGACCCGGTCCGCGAGGTCCGTGACCGCGGCCGCCGTCTCGCCGATCCGCGTCTCCAGCGTCTCAAGCTCCGCGATCGCCTCAGCCGCCTCCTCGCGGCCGGAGCGACCGCGTTCGGCGGCGTCGCGCGCGGTCTCGGCCGCGTCGTCGGCGCTCGCCGCGATCTCCTCGACGGTCGCCGACAGCGTGTTCATCTCGCTCGCGATCGCCTCCAGCTCGTCCGTCTGCTCGGCCGCGCCGTCGGAGATCTCCTGGACCGAGCGCGCGACCTCGCCGCTCGCGTCGTCGACCTCGTCCATGCTCGCGCGCACCTCGTCCGCGGCCCCGGCCACGTCGGCGGTGAACCCGCCGACCTCGCCGACCGTCTCGCCGAGCGTCGCGACGAGCCGGTTGTAGTTGTCGACGATCTCGACGTACCGGCCCTCGTCGGTCGCCAGCGCGTCCCCGTCGATGGTCGCCGTCAGGTCGCCGTCCTGCGCGCGCTCGGCGGCATCGCCGAAGGCGTCGACGAGCGCCTCCAGCTCGGTGGTGTAGGCCGCGAGGTTCTCGGCCATCTCGTCGAGCGACTCGCCGAAGGAGCCCGGGACGTCCTCGTCGAGCGCCGGGTCGTCGAACTCCTGGGCCGCGAGCGCCTCCGCCTGCGCGGAGACGGTCGTGAGGTAACCGTGGACCTCGCCGAACGCGCCGACGAGGCTCCCGACCTCGTCCGGCTGCGTCGGGTCGAGGGCGTCCGCGGCTCCCTCCTCCGACCGGTCGGCCGCTTCGACGTCGCTCACGCCGTCGACCTCCCCCGCGGCGATCGCGTTCGCCTCCCGCTCTAGCGCCCGGATCGGGGCGACGCAGTCGCGTCTGACGATGAGCAGCGTGTTGTAGATGGCGACGACCGCGCCGAGGAACAGCGCCCCCGAGACGACGTACGCGGCGGTCCCCGAGATCAAAAACTGAGTGAGAAAGATGCCGACCGTGACGAGAAACTGGATGCCGACCGCCGTGACGACCTTGCGCTCTATCGATTCGGTGACGCCGAGCGCGTCCATCGTCCGCCACAGGAGGGCCTCGTACCGCCCGCGGACACCCGGGCGGCGCTGTCGTGTCGTGGACATACTTCGCCCTCGACGAGAACGGGTTATGAACCTCCCGCCGGCGTTATCAGCAGCGATTCTCGATTGTCAGCGGGCGAGAATCCGCCGCCAGCGTGCGTGAAAGCAGTGCGGGCGCCGCCGACGCGGCCCGGAACCGCCGCCGCCGACGCGGCCCGGAACAGCCCTCGTCGACGCGGCCCGGAACAGCCCCCGTCGACGCGGCCCGGAACCGCCGCCGCCGCCGACGCGGCCCGGAACAGCCCCCGTCGACGCGCCTCGGGAACCCAGTCGACGGACCTCAGAACAGCCCGTCGACCGCCTCGGCCGCGAGGTCGACGGCGGCCTCGAGGTCCGGCCCGAGCGGCGAGCCGACGACGAGGCCGTCGGCGTGCTCGGCGACGGCGGCGGCGCGCTCGCGGACGGTCTCGGGGGTGCCCGCCATACAGAAGGCGTCGACCATCTCGGGGGTCACGCGCTCGAAGGCGGCGGAGAACTCGCCGGCCGAGACGCGGTCACCGATCTCGCTCGCGGCGTCGGGGTCGATCCCGTGGCGCTTCAGGACGGGCGGGGCCGCGCCCGCGGCGATGAACGCGACCGGCGGCCGGGCGGCCTCGCGGGCGGCGGCCTCGTCCTCGGCGACCGACACCGCGGCGTAGGCGATCAGGTCGAACTCGCCCCGGCTATCGGGCCTGTCGTCGAGGCCGTCGTCGACCTGCTCGCGGGCCCACGCGAGGTCTTTCGGATGCGAGCCGTTGTACAGGAGGCCGTCGGCGTGCTTCGCGGCCATCCGACACATGTGCGGCCCCTCGCCGCCGACGTGGACCGGGATGTCCGCTCCCTGCGGCGGCTCGTAGTTGAGCCCGGCGTCCGCGGCGTCGAAGGTGCCCTCGTGGTCGACGCGCTCTCCGGCCCAGAGCCGCTGTGCGGTCTTGAACGCCTCCAGCACCGAGCGGAGCCCGCGCTCGTCTTCGAGGCCGAGGTTGGCGAGCGTCGAGGGGTCGCCCGGGCCGAGCCCGAAGACGGCGCGCCCCTCGGAGGCCTCGTCGAGGGTCGCGACCTTCGACGCGAGCGTCACCGGGTGGGTCTCGTAGGGGTTGGCGACCCCCGGACCGAGCCGGACCGAGTCGGTGGCGGCCGCGAGCCGCGAGAGGAACGCCCACGGGTCGCGGTTGTTGTAGTGACACGTCGAGTAGACGGCGTCGTAGCCGGCCTCCTCGGCGCGGACGCCGAGGTCGACGAGGCGAGACAGCTCGTGTTCTGGGGTGAGTTCGATTCCGAGCATGGTTACTCCTGAAAGTTCCACTCGCGCAGCGCCTGGCGGACGAAGTCGCCCTCGACCTCGCGGAAGTGGTTCTCCGAGCCCTCGTGGTCGCCGAACGCCCAGTCGCGGACGACGACGACCGGGGTGCCCCCGGCGCCCTCGCCGGCGACGAGGTTGGCGGCGGCGGCGAGCTCGTCGATCACGTTCTGGACGGTGACGCCCATCTCGCGGCCGTCGCGGTCGCGTTCGCCGCGCCAGTCGCGGCTGGCGGGTAGCCCGGCCCAGCCGATCGCGACCCCGCGCTGGCCGTGCCGGAAGGGACGACCGGAGGTGTCGCTGACGACGACGCGGTCGGCCGCGAGTCCGTCGCGGATGCGCTCCGCGCTCTCGGTGGGGCGCTCCGGGAGCAGCAGCAGGTCGCCGTCCGGGACGTTCGAGCGGTCGATGCCGGCGTTGACGCCGACGTGCCCGAAGCGCGTCGCGGTGAGGAGGAACGGCGCCTCCATGACCAGCTCCGTCGACTCCTCGATGACCGCCTGCGCGAAGCGCGGATCCTTCTCCTCGTCCGCTATCTCGGCGAGCCGGTCGGCGACCTCGCGGGCCCGGGGGCCGGCCGGGAAGTCGTCGAGGTCGAAGACGCGTCCCTCGGCCTTCGAGACGACCGTGCTGGCGACGACGACCACGTCGTCCTCGCGGAGGTCGACGCGCTCGCCGATCATGGCCGCCAGGTCGTCTCCCTCCCGGATCTCCGGGAGGTCCGGAACCGCGAACAGCTCCATGCGATCACCTGCGCGGCGACGAGGAAAAACCCCGCCGGTACCGGGCCGGTTTGACGGTATCGGGACGAAGCGGCGGAGTCCGATTCGCGGCGGACTGGCGAATAACTGGCGCGTTAAATCAGGCACAAAAATAGCATTTGCTAAAACATTCGTTGGTATAATATCGAAAAACCATGTTTATATAAGGACAAAGGGCGGATAATAGGTATTTCAGCCAAAATTTTTTACACACCGAGTAAATACTGTAAAATGCGATGAAGGAACTGACAACCGAAGGCGAATCGGCTCCGATCGGGACGCGGACGCGCGTCCCCGAAGAGGCCGACGACGGCGAACCGATCGTGACGCAGACCCGCGCCCCGTGACGGCGCGCGGGCGTCGACCACCCGCATTTTTTCTGCCGACGGCGTCCGTACGGCTTATACGCGACTCCGTCGAACGCCGAGTGTGGACCTCCACGTCCGGTACGAGGGCGACGACGACCCCGACAAGTGTACGGCCCGGAAGCTCGCGCGCTTCGACCTCGCCGAGCTCCACCGCTCGGACCGAGCCACGCCGTACGGGGTCGTCCTCAACCCCCACGCCGAGCGCGCGCTCTCGCCCGTCGACGCCGAGCGGGCCGCCGAGACCGCGCTCGTCGCGCTCGACTGCTCATGGGAGTCGGCGGGCGAGAAGATGTTCTCGCTCCCCGGCGAGCACCGCGCGCTGCCCTACCTCGTCGCCGCCAACCCCGTGAACTTCGGCCGTCCGATGCGGCTCACCACCGTCGAGGCGTTCGCCGCGGCGCTGGTGATTCTCGGCGAGCGCGACCGCGCCGAGCGCGCCCTGTCGAAGTTCACGTGGGGCGAGACGTTCCTCGAACTCAACGCGGAGCCGCTCCGCCGGTACGCCGACTGCGAGGACTCCGGCGAGATCGTCGACATCCAACAGGAGTACCTCGACCGCGAGTGACTCGGTGCGGGTTCGGCCCGAGACGGTAGCGGGCCAATACCGGCACCGAACGAGGTCGCGACAAGGCTTTTGCGTGAATCAGCCGTATCGAGAGTCGATGGTATCCACAGGCGACGCCGCACCCGCGTTCACCGCGACGGTCGGCACGAGCGATCACGAGCCGTTCGACCTCGACGAGGAGATCGGCGACGGGCCGGTCGTGCTCGCGTTCTTCCCCGGCGCGTTCACGCCGCCGTGTACGAACGAGATGATCGCCTTCCAAGAGCGCGCCGACGCCTTCGCGGAGGCCGGCGCGACCCTCTTCGGGATCAGCGCCGACTCGCCGTTCTCGCAGGGCGCGTTCCGCGAGGAGCACGGGATCGAGTTCGACCTCGTGAGCGACATGGCCGGCGACGCGATCCGCGCGTACGACCTCGAGATCGACATCGCCGAACTCGGCCTCCACGGCATCGCGAACCGCGCCGTGTTCGTGATCGACGACGACGGCGAGGTCGTCTTCGACTGGGTCGCCGACGACCCGACCAACGAGCCGGACTACGAGGCGGTCCTCGACGCCGTCGAGAGCGCGTGAATTCCGGTCGCGGGGCGGCCGGTCCCGTCGCGTCGGCGGTTCTATTGTAATAAGATACCGGAGCCCCGCAGCGACGGACCGCTTCGAGCCGATCCCGCTATCCGAGGACGCCGCCGATAGCACCCGCAAGCGCCGAGTCGACCGCGAACAGCAGCGTCAGGAACAGTCCGACGACGAGGACCCCCGCGCCACCGAGCAGGCTTCCGAGTGGGCCACCGGCCAGTCCGACGAGGCCGCCGAACGCGGCGAGCAGGAGCGTGACGGCCACGCCACTCACCGAGCCCGCGAGCAGGCCGTGCCAGAAGCCGGAGAGCAGCCCGCCGGCGGCGACGTAGCCGGCGACGAACCCACCGATGAGTCCCGCGCCGACGTGGCCCACGACGGGGACGAGCGTGGCCAGCAGCCCGGCGATCAGCATCACGACGAAGCCGTAGCCGACGGCGCGCCAGTCTGTCATACCCGCGGGTAGCCGGCTCGGAGGTAAATACTTCCTCGTCGAATTTGTTTACTTCGAATCTATTTTTATTAATCTCTTATAAAATAATGTCTCTGTGTGGTAGCTAGATTAATAACGCTCCGGGAGCGACGTTCAGCTAATGATCGAATCGAACCCGACAGCCGATCCCGACGAGTCGGACGGGAGCGCGCCGACGGGAGCGCAGCTCCGGCTCGCGGTGCCGGACATGGACTGCTCGTCGTGCGCGGGGAAAGTCGAGGGCGCGCTCGATCGGGAGGGCGTCCGCTCGGTCGACACTCGGCCCACGACGGGCGTCGTCGTCCTCACGTACGATCCGGAAGCGACGGACGTGGAGGCGCTGACGGCCGCCGTCGAGGGCTCGGGGTACGCGGTCGCGGATGCGGAGTCCGACGGCGTCGCCGACGGCCTGTTCACGAGCCCCCGCGCGATCGCCACCGCGGTCGGCGGGGCCTTCCTCGCGGTCGGGCTCGCCCTCGAGTGGCTGCTCCCCGGGCTCGACCCGACGTTCGCGACGATCGGCGGCGTCGGCTTCCTCGGGCCGTGGGCCGTCACGGGCGCCTCGGTCGCGTACCTGCTGGCGGTCGGGGTCGCCGGGCCGCCGATCCTCCAGAACGGGTTCTACTCGCTGCGGGGGGTGAGCCTCGACATCGACCTGCTGATGAGCGTCGGGGTCGTCGCCGCGCTGCTCGTCGACCTCCCGTTCGAGGCGGCGACGCTCGCGGTGCTGTTCTCGGTCGCCGAGCTGCTCGAACGCTACTCGATCGACCGGGCGCGCACCTCCCTCCGCGAGCTGATGGAGCTGTCCCCCGACGAGGCGGTCGTGATCCGGGACGGCGAGGAGGAGACGGTCCCCGCCGAGGCCGTCGCGACGGGCGAGCGGCTCGCGGTGCGACCCGGCGAGCGCGTCCCGCTCGACGGGGTGGTCCGCGAGGGCTCCGGCGCGGTCGACGAGTCGCCGATCACCGGCGAGTCGGTCCCGGCTGAGAAGGAGCCCGGCGACGAGGTGTACGCCGGCTCGATCAACGAGGCCGGCTACCTCGAGGTTGAGGCCACCGCGCCCGCCGAGGAGTCGACCATCGCGAGGGTCGTCGACCTCGTCGAGGCCGCCAACGGCGAGGAGACGCGCGCCGAGCGGTTCGTCGACCGCTTCGCAGGCGTCTACACCCCGATCGTCGTGGTCGGCGCGGTCGCGACCGCCGCGCTCGGCCCCGTCCTCGTCGGCGGCGGCGCGGAGACGTGGTTCGTCCGCGGACTCACCCTGCTCGTCGTCGCGTGCCCCTGCGCGTTCGTCATCTCGACGCCCGTCAGCGTCGTTTCCGGCGTGACCGCGGCCGCCCGGAACGGCGTCCTGATCAAGGGCGGCGAACACCTGGAGGCGGCCGGCGACGTCGGCGTCGTCGCGCTCGACAAGACCGGGACGCTCACGCGCGGCGAGCTGTCGGTGACCGACGTGGTCCCCCTCGGCGACCGCGAGGCCGACGACGTGCTCGCGTGCGCGACCGCCATCGAGCGACGGAGCGAACACCCGGTTGCGGAGGCGATAGTGGTGCGGGGCACTGACGCCGCCGGTTCCGAGGCCGCCGGTACCGGGTCCAGCGACGAGACCGAGGTCACCGACTTCGAGACGCTCACGGGCGAAGGCGTCCGCGCTGATATCGACGGCGAGACCCACTACGCCGGCAAGCCCTCGCTGTTCGAGGACCTCGGTTTCGACCTGAGCCACGCCCACGTCCGCCCTGACGGAGGGGTGGTTCGGGAGCGCGACGACGCCGACGACGCTGGCGGAGACGGAGTGCGCGGGAGCGAGGCGAGCGCCGCCGCGGAGCCCGAGCCCTGCGACCACGGGCAGTACCTCGACCTAGCGAGCGAGACGATTCCGCGGCTTCAGGCCGAGGGGAAGACGGTCATCCTCGTCGGGACCGAGGCGGAACTGGAGGGCGTCGTGGCGGTCGCGGACACAGTCCGTCCGGAGGCGGCGTGGGTCGTCGACCGCCTCCACGAACTCGGCGTGGACCGGGTCGCGATGCTCACCGGCGACAACGAGCGGACCGCGCGGGCGACCGGCGACCGCGTCGGCATCGACGAGGTGCGCGCGGATCTGCTCCCCGACGAGAAGGTCGCGGCGGTGCGTGAGCTCGCCGCCGAGACCGACAGCGGCGTCGCGATGGTCGGGGACGGGATCAACGACGCCCCGGCGCTCGCGGCGGCGGACGTAGGGGTCGCGATGGGCGCCGCCGGCACCGACACCGCCATCGAGACCGCGGACGTGGCGCTGATGGCCGACGACCTGACCAGGCTCCCGTACGTCGTCGACCTCGCCTCGCGCGCGAGCTCGACGATCCGGACCAATATCGGGGCCTCCCTCGCCGTGAAGGCGCTACTCGCCGCGGGCGCTCCCCTCGGCTACGTGAGCGTCGCGATGGCCGTCGTCGTCGGCGACATGGGCATGAGCCTCGGCGTCACCGGGAACGCGCTCCGGCTCGGCAACGTCGAGCCCGCGGAGCCCTCCGGGGCGGCGACGGACGCAGCCGAGCCGAACGCGGACGCCGCCGCGTCGGAGCAGTAGCCGGGCAGTCGACCCGGAAGCCGGCCTCACGCTTTTTATTACCGCGGCGGTAACTGCGCTCGTATGCCCTCCGAGCGCGGGACGCCCTCCACCTCCGAGGAGGCGATGGACCGCACGGAGTCCGCGGAGGTCCGGGCCGACCCCCACGGCGACCGGAGCGTCTTCGAGACGGTCGCCGAACCCGACCCGATCGAGTGGGGGCCGGTCCGCCACGAGCGACTGCGCTCGCTCGCGATCGGGGTGTCAGTCGGAATCGCCGGCGCGGTCCTCGTCGTCTTCGGCACCGTCGCCGCCGGGGGGATCGCGGGTATCGCGTCCGGCGACCTCGCGGTCCCGAGCGTCGGGGCCGAGGCGATCGCCGTCGGGGTCGCGCTCTTGCTCGCGCTTCTGCTCGGTACCGTGCCGGTGCTGTACGCCGTGTACCGCGAGAGTTCGGTCGGGGAGCCGTCCGTCGCCCGACTGCGCGAGGCCGCAGAGACGCTTCGGCCCGGCTGGACGCTGGCCGGGCTCGGCGCGGTCGTCGCGGCGGCGCTGGCGCTGCCGACTGACTTCCTGCCGGCCCTCTGGCCGCTGTTCTGGGTCGTCTGGTTCGTGCCGGCGGTCGCCGAGTCGTCGGGGGTCGCCGTTCGGCTCGACCCGGCCGAGCGGGCGATCGCGCGGACGTATCCGGCGCGCGACCGAACTCGGAGCGACGACCTCGGGGCGGTCGTCAGGACGCGCCGGATCGACCTCCCGTGGACGACGGTGTTCCTGCTCGCGTACCGGGGGAACGCGTGGTTCCGGTCGACGCCGTGGCTGTTCGTCCCCCGCAACCGGGCGGACGCGGTCGAGTCCGCGCTCGGCGCGGTGCTGGCGGAGAGCGACGGGCCGGACCGGGCGAGCGTCCCGGAGCGGCTCACCCTCGCGACGCTGGGATCGTCCTCGCTCGTAGTCGGCCTCCTCATGGCCGTTGCGGCCGGCGAGGGAGCGGGCGGACTGGCGCTGGCGCTGCTCACGGCCCCGTTCTCGCTGCTGTTCCTCGCGCTCGCGGCGCGGTTGTGAGTCGCCCGCGGAGTCGACGCAACCCCGTCGCGACACCGGACCTGACACCCCCTACCACGCGACTCATATACCTGCGCACCCAAACCCGTTCATGGACAGACAGCGTCTGGAACGCGCGCTCGAAGACGAGTTCGGCGGGACCGAGGCCGAGCGGCGGGCCGTCTCGCGGGCGGCCCGCGACCTCGTCGACTCCGGACGGCCCTCCGAGGACCGCGGCCACGGCCTGACCGTGACGGGGGTGATCGGACACATGGAGGACGCGCCGGACGACTCCTCGCTGGTGGAGCGGTGGAACTGGTGGATGGGCGCGCTCGATGCTGCCTACGGCGGCTACGACTACTTCACGGTGCGGTTCGTCGAGGACGACGAGGCGACCGGCCTCCGGCGGTAGGGCGACAGCGGACCGCCGGCGGCGAGCCCGACTGTCCGAATCACCGGCGAGCGGCAGCGGATCGTCCACTTTCACTTTCACTCCGCGGATGGCTCGGTTATAGGAGCGTTCCGGGCCGAACTAGGTGTATGAGCGCAGTCACCGCCGACCGACCCCGGTACGCGACGCCCACGCGCGTGGACATCACCGACTGTCGAACCGACCGCCTCCCGGACCGAGTCCGCGTGAACCGCGTCGACGGGAGCGAGGTCCACCTCGAACGCCGCGGCGGCCGGACGTTCCTCGTCACGCGACCGACCGAGTGACGGCTGTTTCCGGACGGTAGCGACCGAAAAGACCGCGACTACGGCGTCAGTCGTCGGCCGTCAGTTCCGCGCGCGCCGGCCCGTCGTTCCCGAGTCGACTTTCGAGACCCACGCCGAGCGTCTCGTTCGTCCGCGCCACCGACTCGGCCGCGTCGACGTCGGTCGTCATCGCGCGGATCGCGTCGACGTTCTCCGGGACCACGTCGGCCTCTTGGTGGACGTTCTGGAAGAGGTACAGGTCTCGCCCGGTGACGCTGATCGACTCCTCCCAGACGCAGTTCTCCCAGAGGTCGCCGCGGGGCCGCCCCGCGTCGGCGGCGTACTCCTTCAGCGCGCCCGCGCCGTCGATGCCCGCGGCCTCCGGGACGAGGAAGATCCGGTCCTCGTCGGCGAGGAGGTCGCGGACGGCCCCCGAGTCGGGGTCGCTCTCCAGCGTGACGTTGACGCTGTGGGTGTGCATCCCCGTGACCGGCGCCTTCAGCGCCGCGGTGTCGACCGGCAGGTCGGGAAGAATCTCGTTCACGTCCGGACCGTGATGAGAGGGGACCGCCGCGGGGTCGGGGACGATGTCGTTTATCGGGCCGCGGTCCGTCTCGCTCGGATCGCCGCCGCGGCGCACGAGCGTGACGCGCGCCTTCTCGACGCCGTAGGTCTCGTCGAGCGGCGCGAGCAGCCGCGAGAGCGCGGTCGTGTTACAGGAGACGACGCGGACCGCGTCCGCGCCGCGGGCCGCCTCGAACCGGCCGCGGGCGTTGAAGGAGGCCTCGGCGACGGCGGCGTCCTCGCCGCCTTGGAAGATCGCCGGCGTGTCGTGGGCCTCGTAGACGGGCGCGTTGCGCTCGCCGACGCCGGAGGGCGCGCAGTCGACGACGACGTCGACGGCGTCGAGCAGGTCGCCGAGGATCCCGGACAGGTCGACGCCGGCGGCCGCGAAGTCTTCGACGCGGTCCTCGACCGCCGCGTACAGGTCGTAGCCGCGCCGCGCCGCGGCCTCGACGCCGTAGTCGGGCGACGCCTTCGTCACGCCGACGAGTGTCATGTCCGGCTGGGCCGCGACGGCGTCCGCGACCCGTTTCCCGATCGTGCCGTAGCCGTTGACGCCCACGCGTATCATATCTGCCCCTCGCTCGGGAATCGGTATAATCTTTTCGAGGTGGGTGAAATGAAATTAACTACCCCACGAGTAATCGATCGGTTAATTCGACGCCGATCGGCACCGGACGTAAATAATTCAATTACGGAATGGAGTAAACTCAGCGATGACAAGGCCTAACGCCCGGCCGAACGGAGACGCTGGCATGGCAGCCGATCTCTCCGACGCCGCGACGACCGCGGTCGAACAGTGTCTGAACGTCGCTCCCGACGAATCGGTCGCGGTCGTCACCGACGACGAGCGCGAGCCGATCGGCGAGGCGCTGTACGCGGCCGCGAGCGCCGTCACCGACGACGCGACGCTCCTCCGGTACCCCCCGACCGAACAGCACGGGACGGAGCCGCCGGCACCGGTCGCGGCCGCGATGGCGGAGGCCGACGCCTTCCTGGCCCCGACGACGAAGAGCCTGAGCCACACCCGCGCCCGCGGCGCGGCCTGCGACGCCGGCGCGCGCGGCGCGACGCTGCCCGGGATCACCGAGGACGTGTTCACGACGGGGCTCGACGCCGACTACGCCGCCATCGAGGCCGCCTGCGACGACGTGCTGGGGCAGATCGGCGACGCCAGCGAGGTCCGCGTCACCGCGCCCGCCGGCACGGACATCACCTTCGAGGTCGGCGACCGCGAGTGGCTCGCCGACACCGGCATGGTCCGCGACCCGAGCGACTTCTCGAACCTCCCCGCCGGCGAGGTGTTCGTCGCGCCCGCGAGCGCGACCGGGACCTTCGTCGTCGACGGGACGATGATGCCCCACGGACTGCTCGACGACGGGCGGGAGCTGGCGTTCGAGGTGGAGGACGGGTTCGTGACCGAGATCGCCGACGACGCGATCCGCGCCGACGTGGAGGCCGCCGCAGAGGAGGTCGGCGACGCGGCGTACAACCTCGCGGAGCTGGGAATCGGAACGAACGGCGGCGTCGAGGAACTGGTCGGCTCGGTCCTCTTAGACGAGAAGGCGGGCGGCACGGTCCACATCGCGATCGGCGACGACGCCGGGATCGGCGGCGAGACGGACGCGCCGCTCCACCTCGACGGGATCATCCGGGACCCGACGGTCTACGCCGACGGGGACGAGATCGACCTGCCGAGCGCGTGAAACGTCCGTGAGAGAAAACATCCCCCACTTATAAACTATCGAGGCGCTGGCGCGTGCCGACGAGCGGGCGCCATCGGCGGCCGCGAGACAGCACCGCGCGAGGGAGTCGGTGGGTCGGAGCGAAGCGGAGAGCCACCGACGAGGCTGGGGAGGCGTGAGGTGCGGTGCGGGGCGGGACTCATACGGTCGTGCGTTAATTTCTACCGTCCTCAAGGGCAGAGATAGTTCCAGATGATCGGTTCCGTGATCGTCGGCAGTCCTCGTTGAATCTGCCGTTTCAGCGTCGAAAGATCTGGTATGAGGCGGTGCTTGAACCATTCATTGAGACGATCCC
>NZ_NEWI01000290.1:0-1978 GCF_002135005.1 Halorubrum sp. SD612
GCGTACCCCAACACGGCGACGGCGCTGACGGGCAGCACCTGCCCGACGACGACGAGCAGGGCCGACAGCGGGTCGCCCGCGCCGAGGATCAGGTCGTTCAGGAAGATGTCGAGGAACCGGCCGACGTCGCCGACCAACCGGGTGACGAAGTCGATGAGAGCGATCATGGGCGTCGATTGGACCGGGGGGTACTTGGGTGTTGAGTTCGCGGCGGATCCTCGACCGCTCCGCGACTCCGCTTCCGCCGCGGCCGTCGACTACGCTCTCGCCGCCGTCGACTACGCTCTCGCCGCCGTCGACTCCGCTCTCCCCGCCGTCGACTCCGCTCTCCCCGCCGTCGACTACGCTTCCACTGTGGCCGTCGACTCCGCCTCGTCGGTGCGCGCGTATCGCAGCGCCCAGCCGATCAGGACCCCCTGAAACGGCAGTCGGATCCACGCCGCGAGCCGCGCCGGGCCGACGAGGCCGTCCGGGACGAGGCCGTTCAGGTCGTCGCTCCGGGCGAGGTGGACGTTGGCCGGGAACACCGCGACGAGGAGGGCGGCGATCCCCCACGCCGACGCGCGTCGCGTCCGCGGGATCGCGACCCCGATCCCGAGGAGGACCTCCGCGATCCCGGAGAGGTAGACGAGGCCGACGGGGTTGGGGAACGCGGGCGGGACCGCCGCGGCGAATCGCTTCGGGATCAGGAAGTGCGCGATCCCGGCGAGGACGTACGTCGCGCCCATGAGGGGCGCGAGCGATCGCCCTGAGTCGGCGGGCTCGTCCTCTCGGTCCCCGGAACGCGTTCGGTCGGATTCCGTCATACCTCGTCGCACGGGCGGCGGGCGTATCAGTCCTCGCCGCCGCGACGGCGACCGGTCAGGGTTCCGGGAACCGAACGCCTTAGGGACGACCGAACCCAACGAGGGCGTAATGAACACGTTGTTCTGGGTGCTGACGGGGGTCCTCGCGTACTCCGCGGTCGCGATGTGGCTGCGGAACGAGGGGATCCTCCCGGACGCGTTCAGGGTCTCCGGCCCGGTGTTGACCCTCCGGACGCTCCGCGGGCGCGCCTTCCTCGGCCGACTCGCCGCGCCCAAGCGGTTCTGGCGCGCGGTCGCCAACCTCGGGCTCGGCGGGGCACTGGTGGCGATGGTGGCGTCGTTCGCGCTCATCCTCTCGTCGGCGAGATCGGCGTTCACGAACGCGCAGCCCGCCGCGATCCAGCAGCCGCAGAACTTCCTCATCATCCCCGGCGTCAACGACTTCCTCCCGCTGTCGGTCGCGCCCGAGATCGTCGCGGGGCTCGGAGTGGCGATGGTGGTCCACGAGGGGGCACACGGCCTCCTCTGCCGGGTCGAGGACATCGACATCGAGTCGATGGGGCTCGTCTTCTTCGCGCTGCTCCCGGTGGGCGCGTTCGTCGAGCCGGACGAGGAGGCGACCCAGGAGGCCTCCCGCGGCGCCCGCGCTCGGATGTTCGCTGCCGGCGTCACCGCGAACACGGTCCTGACGGTCGTCGTCTTCGCGCTCCTCTTCGGCCCCGTCGTCGGCGCCATCTCGCCCGCCGCCGGCTACGCGGTCGGCGAGGTGAACCCCGGCTCCCCGGCGGCCGCGGCCGACCTCTCGCAGGGCGACCGGGTCGTCGAGGTGGCCGGGACGCCGACCGAGACCGCGGGCGAGTTCGAGTCCGCGATCGCCGACGCCGGCGACTCCGTCGCGCTCACCGTCGACGACGGCGATACGCGCGAGACGGTGACCGTCGACCGCGAGCTACAGGTGGTCGGGTCCGCCGGCGGCAACCCCCTCAACGTGACGATCGAGGAGCGGCCGGTGACGATCGCGGCCGTGAACGGCGAGCCCGTCGCGACCGAGTCCGACTTCCTCGACGCGGTCGGCGGCGACGACCGCGCCACGCTCACCCTGACGCGCCAACCGACGCGCAGCGATCAGGGCCGCGACGCGCCGGCCCCGGCAGCCCCCTCGCGCCGCCGCC
>NZ_NEWI01000291.1:0-1953 GCF_002135005.1 Halorubrum sp. SD612
CTGCGGGAGCTCGGCGTCGGCTTCGGCATCGTCACCGTGGGGGCGCTGCTCGGCGGCGTCTCCCACCAGATCATCGGCGCCGACCTCGCGGTCGGCATCGCCGTCGACGGCCTCCTCACGGCGGTCGGGTTCGCAGTCATCGTCTACTCGCTGTACCTCGAGTGAAGCGGACTCTTCGACGCCCGACGAACGGTACCCTTTTGCGGCGCTCGGTCGTCCGTTCACGGCATGAGCGACGCACGCGAGGAGCTCTCCCGCCGGATCGCCGGCGAAATCGCGCTGAGCGACGACCCCGGGGCGACCCTCCGGAAGTGGCGGACCGACTTCGACGTCTCGCAGACGGAGCTGGCCGATCAGCTCGGCGTCTCCTCGTCGGTCGTCTCCGACTACGAGAGCGGTCGGCGCGAGAGCCCCGGAATCGGCGTCGTCCGCCGCACTGTCGAGGGGCTGCTCGACATCGACGAGCGCCGCGGCGGCGGGCGCATCCGGCAGCACGCCCGGGTGCTCTCGGCCGGGTTCGAGAGCGACATCGTCCACGACCTCCGCGAGTACTCGACGGCGGTCCCCCTGTCGGAGTTCTACGAGGCGATGGGCGCGACCGAGCTCGTGCGCGGCGACCACGACCACGTGAACGGCCACACCGTCATCGACTCGATACAGGCGATAACGCGGCTCTCCAGCGAGGAGTTCTACCGGCTGTACGGTCAGTCGACGAACCGCGCGCTCGTGTTCACGCGGGTGACGCGCGGCGAGTCGCCGCTCGTGGCGCTCCGGGTCGTGAGCCCGACCCCGAACGCGGTCGTGCTCCACGGGATCGAGGACGGCGACCTCTGGGACCACGCCGCCGACCTCGCCCGCGTCGACGGCGTGTCGCTGGCGACGTCGAACCGCGACCTCGACGACTGCCTCGCAGACCTCCAAGCGCTGTGAGGCCGCCAAGCGCTGTGAGGCCGCCAAGCGCTGTGAGGCCGCCAAGCGCTGTGAGGCCGCCGCGGACCGGGAAGACGTCCGAACCGGGGGCCTGAAACCGCCGGCGCCCGTCGGTCGGGGTATGACCGACGACTACGCCGAGCGGCTCCGCGCGAACCGCCGGGAGAAGGACGACTTTTTCGACGACCACCCGCAGTCGCCGATCCCGCCGGAACACCGCGACGAGTTCGACGGGCTCGACTACTTCCCGCCGGACCCCGACTACCGGGTCGAGGCGACCGTCACCGTCCACGACGAGCCCGAGCCGGTCGAGATGGAGGCGACCGCGAGCAACCCGGTGCGGTACCTCCGGATCGTCACGTTCGCGTTCGAGGTCGACGGGGACGAGCACTCGCTCGCGGGCTACCGGCAGGAGGGCGACGACGGCGCCGTCTTCGTCCCCTTCCGCGACAAGACGACCGGTCAGCAGACGTACCACCAGGGGCGGTACATGGAGCTGGCGCCCGAGCGGGAGCTCGCCGACGGCGACCGGGTCACCGTCGACTTCAACCTCGCGTACAACCCCTTCTGCGCGTACAGCGAGACGTTCTCCTGTCCGCTCCCGCCCGAGGAGAACTGGCTGGAGATCGTGATCCCGGCCGGCGAGCGGGCGCCGGACCTCGGCTGAGCGGTGAGATCGACGGTGTCGTCGCTCCGTGGGGCGTGAAAAACACGAAAATCGGACTCGGGGACGTCCCGAAAGAGACCCGCCGCGGTCGGCTTAGTCGAGCGTCTCGGTCGTGACGAGCGTGTCGTCTTCGAGGTAGTGCTCGATGTGGTGGCCGTGCTCCTCGACGTCTTCGAGGATCTCGCGGAGCTGCTCTTCGGTGTTGTAGTCGCCGAGGTTGTTGGCGAGCTGGATGTGCTCGCGGAGCTGCTCGGTGATGTCGCCGAACATCTCGAGGTCGTGTTCCAGCGACGTCCGGACGTCGTAGGCGTCGGCGTCCTCGGGGGTCACCGGCGCGTGCTCCTCGTAGTTCGCGC
>NZ_NEWI01000292.1:0-1947 GCF_002135005.1 Halorubrum sp. SD612
GGAGCTCCGGGCGCTGGTCGGCGACGAACACGGCAAGCCGTTCCGGCCGCGCGAACTGCTGTTCGTCGACGCCTTCCCGAAGACGCAGTCGGGGAAGATCATCCGCCGCGCGATCGAGTCGGTGTACGTCGGCGAGGACCCCGGCGACCTCTCGTCGATGGAGAACCCCGAGGCGCTCGACTCGCTCCGGGACCCGGCCTGACCCCGGAGGAACCTCAGGCGGTCGCGTCCGCCACCGCCTCGGCGAGCGCGTCGTAGTCCGGCTCTCGGCCGGCGTTCTCGGCGAGCCACCGGTACGTCACGGTCCCGTCCGCGTCGATCACGAAGACGGCGCGCTGGGCGACCGTCTCGACGCCGTAGTGTTCGAACTCCTCGATCACGTCGTACGCCTCGATGGCGCGGTGGTCCGGGTCGGCGACCAGGGCGAACGGGAGGTCGTACTGGACGCGGTACGCGCCGAGCGCGTGCGGGAGGTCGGTGCTCACGCCGAACAGGGTGCAGTCGCCGCGGTCGAACCCGTCGCGGAGCGCCTCCATCTCGTCGGTACAGGTGTTCGAGAAGGCGGCGGGGAAGAAGGCGAGCACGACCGGCTCGTCGCCGAGGTGCCCGTCGAGCTCGAACGGCGCGATGTCGCCGTCTACGATCGATCCGGTGAAGTTCGGGGCGTCGTCGCCGACGTCTGGCATACCGGACACCTCGTCGGCCGCGCGTATCACGGTTTCGACGGCGGAACGTGGATCGCGACCCCGATTCCCGCGGCCCGTCTCGGCCGCCGACCGGAGGGCCGGTCGCGGCCGACGGCGGGAGGACAATCAAGTGCGTCACCGACGAACGGCCGCTCATGTCCGGCCCTCCACGCCGCCGCACCCGCCGCGGGATGATACCGCTCGCCGCGACCGCCTCGCTGACGGCGCTGTCCGGCTGTTTCGCCGTCGACACCGGCGACGTCGACCGCGCGAAGACGGTGCTTCAACTCGACGCGGCGTCGCCCGCGGGCGTCTCGAACGAGTTCAGTACCCCGGTCGCCGCCGTCGGCCACGCCGGACGGGCCGCCGTCCGGACGGCGGTCGACGGCGGCGAGGGGACGGTCGAGGGGCACTACGCGCCCGGCATCTCGACGCCGTACGTCGTCACCGACGGCGCCGAGTACTACCGAGTCGCGACCGAGCGGGTCCGCTCCGTCGCGGCGACGGGCTACGACTACACGGTCGCGGTCGACTCCGTCGACTCGTTCGTCTTCGGTCCCCCGTCGAGCGCGCCGTTCGCGGACCTTCCGGCGCACGACCGGGACGCCGTCCGCGACGCGCTCGGCGACGCGTCGCTGATCCACGCGCCGCACTACCCGCCGTTCCGAGTCACGTTCGCGTACGCGTCCGCCGAGCGGCGGGAGCGCTCGCGGTTCGTCCCGGGGAACGACGGGCTGCGGGTCGAGTGGGACGGCGAACTGCTCCGGTTCGCGTTCGAGGGGGAGCGGCCGGTCGAGGTCGCGACGGTCGCCGTTCGCGCCGAGCGCGTCGCCGCGTCCCGGCGGGGCTTCCGCCGGACCGTCGGCGAGGAGCGCGGTCGGTCGATCGACGGTCCGACCGCGGACCGACGGGCGATCCTCGACGCCGCGATCGACTCGGAATACGCGGAGACCCCGCCGCACTCCGACGCGTTCGCGGCCGTCCTCGACGCGATCTCGGCGGGCGGAGAGGCCGTTCCGCTCGTCCGCTACGACGGGGAGTGGTACTTCACGCACCTCTCCCGTCCGGACTGACTCGGCGGCCCGTTTCGCTCGCCCCGTCCCGGACGTGCTCGTCGGGCGCGACGATCCGGCGAGGCAAAAAGACTATAGTCGCCACAGGGCTAGAGCGGAGTAGAGATGGTAAGTGCGATTCCACTGATCGGCGGCATTCCGGCGGGGCCGGAGCTCCTCATCATCCTGCTCGTCCTGGTCCTGCTGTT
>NZ_NEWI01000293.1:0-1946 GCF_002135005.1 Halorubrum sp. SD612
GCGCGGCCGCGACGCGGACCGCTCGGTGGACTTCGTCGAGCCGTCGCCCTCCTTAGAGACCGGCGAGGACCTCCTCGACGTGGTGCCGATGCTCCGCGCGCGGTTCGCCGCGGAGCGCGTGGTCCCGGACTACACCGCGGCGTTCGTCCACGAGAAGGGACTGGACGTGGTGGTCGAGGACGGCGAGCAGCGGTTGGTGCGGGACTGAGCGGTCGGGCTCGGGCGGTTCGGTCGGGCTCGTCGGATCCGACACCACTTAGTCGGGCGGCCTCCAGCGGTCACGTGTGGTGGGATGGCAGAGCGGCCCATTGCGCCTGCCTTGAAAGCAGGTAGCCTCACGGCTTCCTGGGTTCGAATCCCAGTCCCACCGTAAGCGCGCAGCGCACTCCGCGCTGCGCGCGTCTCGTGCGGGATTCGAAGCCTGTGAGTCGCAGCGCCCGAGTGGAACGAGGGCGATCGTCTCGCATCGGTTCGAATCCCAGTCCCACCGTTACGCGTCCGGCGCACTTCGCGCCGGACACGGTTCGTGCGCGATTCGAACCGGAGAGCGTCCCGAATCTCGATCGGTCGCGAAACCGAATCTGGTTATCAGTACGTTGCGTCCGTCGATTCCGATCGACACCGCGATCGGTCGGGTTCGAGGCCCGAACCGCAACACCACCGGTAACGGTCACGTACACCCGATAACACTCTCGTCCGGTGTCGCGTGGTAGCGCGTGCCGCATTATCTTTAACAGGATTCCGGCACATGTTCGACGTAGGTGATACAGGTATGAGCTACGAACTCGATCCGCTTCCGTACGATTACGACGCGCTGGAACCGCACATCTCCGAGCAGGTGCTCGAATGGCATCACGACACCCACCATCAGGGGTACGTCAACGGCTGGAACGCCGCCGAAGAGACGCTCGAAGAGAACCGTGAGTCCCACGACTTCTCTTCGTCCGGCGGCGCCATCCGCAACGTGACCCACAACTCCTCGGGCCACATCCTCCACGACCTGTTCTGGCAGAACATGTCGCCGGAGGGCGGCGACGAGCCCGAGGGCGAGCTGGCCGACCGCATCGCAGAGGACTTCGGCTCGTACGAGGCCTGGAAGGGCGAGTTCGAGGCGGCGGCCTCCGCGGCCAGCGGCTGGGCGCTCCTGGTGTACGACACGTTCTCGAATCAGCTCCGCAACGTCGTGGTCGACAAGCACGACCAGGGTGCGATCTGGGGCGGTCACCCGGTCCTCGCGCTGGACGTCTGGGAGCACTCCTACTACCACGACTACGGTCCGGCTCGCGGCGAGTTCGTCGACAACTTCTTCGAGGTCGTCGACTGGGAGGAGCCGTCGGATCGCTACGAGCAGGCCGTCGAGCTGTTCGAGTAAGCGCGTTCGAGAGGACGCGTTACGCGCGTCGAGATCCGCATTTTTTCGCAGGACGCTACGGGGTTAGTGACGGGTCCGTTCAGGCCGACTGATTTATAAGTGATTGCTGGTGAGTCAACGGTGAAATCCGCTGAAGCTCAGCTGCTCGTTTATAAACAGCTGATTGCGGATCGGTGGACAACACCGCCGAATCCCCAGTTGGTCGCTTATAAGCACTCGACTACGGATCGGCGGAGGATACCGCCAAAGCTCCAGTTGGTAGCTTATAAACACTCGATTACGGATCGGCGGAGAACACCTCCAAAGCCCCAGCCGTGAGGGCGGCGCACGCTCGTTGCGCTCCTCGCTCGTTCGCTTCGCTCACTCGCTGCGGTCCTTACGTCGCCTGCGCCGCCCTCACGGCTGCCCCTTTGAGTCCCACCCCGCACAGCTCCGCACAGCACCTCTCACCTCCCCAGCCTCGTCAGTCGCCCTTCGCGTTGCTCCGGCCGACTGACGAGGGGGGGGAGGTGGGAGGTGCTGTGCCGCGCCTGGCTCTTATACCCATCCCACAGCCCACGGGACCGGACTAGAG
>NZ_NEWI01000294.1:0-1944 GCF_002135005.1 Halorubrum sp. SD612
ACCCGGAGACGTACCACTTCTTCTACGGCGACGCCGAGGGGACGCCGGGGACCAGCATGACCTTCTTCCCGTGGACGGACCTCCCCGACGGCGAGGTCGGCGCCGGGCAGGTGTCCCGCACCGCGTTCCGGGTGCCCGAGGGGAGCCTCGACTTCTGGGAGGAGCGGTTCGACGAGCGCGGCGTCGAGTACGACGACCGCGAGGAGCGCTTCGGCGAGACGGTCCTCCCGTTCCGCGACCCGGACGGCCTCCCGGTCGAGCTGGTCGCCGTCGAGATCCCCGACGACGACCCGACGACCGCGTGGACCGCGCACGTCCCCGAGTCGGCCGCGATCCGCGGGTTCCACTCGGTGACGCTGTGGATCGACGAGCCGGAGCGCACCGAGCGCCTCCTCCGGACGATGGGGCTGACGGAGGCCGAGACGGCGGCCGACGCCGCGACGGGGACCGACCGCACCCGCTTCGCCGCGGGCGGTCCGGTCGGCGAGTACGTCGACGTGGTCGAGACCGACCGGCGGGGGAGTTCGGGGCGCGGCACGGTCCACCACGTCGCGTTTCAGACGCCGACGGACGCCGACCAGTCCGCGATGCGCGACGCGGTCGCGGCGATGGGGCTCCGGCCGACCCAACAGATCGACCGCCACTGGTTCCGATCGGTCTACTTCCGGGAGTTCGCGGGCGTCCTCTTCGAGCTCGCCACCGCCGAGCCCGGCTACGCCAGCGACGAGCCCCTCGATCGGCTCGGGGAGCGGCTGGTGTTGCCGGGGCGGTTCGAGGAGCGTCGCGAGGCGATCGAAGCCGGCCTCGTCGACGTGACGGTGCCGCGGACGGACACGGCGTTCGCGGCGAACCGGGCGGACTGAGCGGAGGGCGAGCGACCGGCCTTCACGGAGACCGATCCTTCTAATCCGCCGCCGTCGAACCACCGTCCATGACCGAGGACCTCGGCACGCCCGTGTTGGATAACCACCTCCACCTCGACCCGCGGCACGGCCGCGGGATCGAGGCCGTCGAGGAGTTCGCGCGGCTCGGCGGCACCCACCTCCTCGTCGTGAACAAGCCCTCGTGGCTGCTCGGCGTCGAGCCCGACGAGCCCGACGACTTCCGCGCCGTCTTCGACGAGACGCTGGAGACGGTCGCGGCCGCCACGGAGGCGCTTCCGGGGCGCGCGTGGCCCGTCCTGGGCGTCCACCCCGGACTGATCAGCCGGCTCGTCGACGAGCGCGACTTCTCGCCGGCGGCGGCCCGCGACCTCATGCGCGGCGGACTCGAAGTCGCGAGCGAGTACGTCGCCGACGGCGACGCGCTCGCGCTGAAGTCCGGGCGCCCGCACTACGACGTGAGCGACGCGGTGTGGGACGCGTCGAACGCGGTGACGCGGCGCGCGTTCGAGCTCGGCGCCGACGTCGGCTGCGCGGTCCAGCTCCACACCGAGGCCACCGAGGACCTGACCGGCCTCGCGGCGGTCGCCGAGGGGGTCGGGCTCGACCCCTCGAAGGTCGTCAAACACTACGCGGCCGGCGAACTCGCGGGCGTCACGCCCAGCGTGATGAGCGACAAGGACCGGCTGGAGCGCGCCGCCGAGGCGGGGGAGCCGTTCCTGATGGAGACGGACTTCGTCGACGACCCGGACCGGCCCGGGATGGTGCTGGGCCCGAAGACCGTCCCGCGACGGGTGCGCTGGCTGCTGGAGGCGGGCCGCGACGAGGCGGTCCGCCGGGCGCACGTCGAGACCCCCCGCGCAGTGTACGGGATCGACACCGCGGCGACGCTGGAGCGCGGCGACTGAATCGGGGATTCACGCGGGTGAGACACGGTCTCGGGCGGCGATCGATAGGAAAGGCATTTGAGTAGTCCGGGCGACGTACGGCACATGACCGACGACGACGCCGTTGAAACGTTCTATACCGACCAACGCTGGCAGAACCGGCTCGCCAGGCTGGC
>NZ_NEWI01000295.1:0-1935 GCF_002135005.1 Halorubrum sp. SD612
CTGGTCCGGTACGTGGCCGGGCTCGCGGGGTGGCTCACCCGCCCGGCGAACCTCCCGGACGAGGTCGGCACGGCGATCCTCACGACCGCGGCGTCGACGACCGCGGGCTACGCGACGCTCGCGGAGTACCGCGAGGCCGGACTGTTAGACGACCGCGCGACGCTCGTCGCGGTGACGATGAACACGTTCTTCGGCTTCGTCCAGCACGTGTTCACCTACTACGTCCCGGTGTTGATCCCGATCCTCGGGGTCACCACCGGCGGCGTCTACGTCGGCGCGCGCGCCGGGATCGCGCTGCTCATCACCGTCACCGGCGTGCTGGCGGGCGGACTCCTCCTCTCCGAGTCGAACGTCGACCGGGCCGCGCCCGCCGACGTCGACGCGACCGGCCCGGAGGCCGACGACCGCACCGACCGAGAGCGCGTCCGCGACGCCGCCGGGAAGTCCTGGCGCACCCTCCGGCGGATCGTCCCGCGGCTCGCGGTCGTGTACACGCTCGTGATCTGGCTCGTCTCGACGTACGACGTGACGGCGCTGACGAGCGTCGCGGAACCGATCACGAGCGTGCTGGGGCTCCCGGGCGCAGCGGTGCCCGTCATCGCGGTGTTCACGCTCGACACGACCGCGGGCGCGGCGACGCTGGCCGGGACCGAGGCGGGAGTCTTCACCACGCGCACCGCGGTCGCGTCGCTGCTCATCGGGAGCGTCCTCTCCTTCGCCGTCTCGACGTTCCGGCGCTCGATCCCGTTCCAGTACGGGATCTGGGGCGCCGCCTTCGGTACGAAGGTGATCGCCGTCAACACCGCCCTGAAGCTCGTCTTCATCTCGGCGACGGTCGCGCTGCTGCTCGCCCCGGTGTGGTGAGTGTCCGAAACCCGGATCAGTAGGTTCAACATCGGCCCGGACCGATCGGCGCGCATGGCGCTCGAAAAGGACGTGGACTGTCCCGCGTGCGGCGAGACCCGTTCGTTCTACCGGACCGCGGCGATGACGCTCCACCTCGGCGAGAAGACGAAGTGGCGCTGCCCCGACTGCGGCTACGGGTACGTCGAGATAAACGGCATCGACACGCTCCCCGCCTGACTCGGTTGCTCCCGTCCCTGTTCTCGACCGCGCCGACGCCGCAACACTCAGTAGCCCGGGGGCTGAGCCGGATACCATGAACCGGAGACGGCGGCGGTACACGGAGGCGAGACGGCGTGGTCGGTGAGGCGCGCGACCCCGAGAGCGACGTCGGCCCGCTGGACGGGGTCACCGTGCTGGACCTCTCTCGCGTCCTCGTGGGCCCGTTCTGTACGATGCAGCTCGGCGACCTCGGGGCCGAGGTGATCAAGGTCGAGCGGCCCGGGCAGGGCGACCAGACGCGGACGTGGACCCCGCCGGCGTTCGGCGAGGGCGAGGGGAAAGAGAGCGCCTACTACGTCAGCGTCAACCGAAACAAGCGGTCGATCCAGATCGACCTGACGACCGAGTCGGGCCGCGCGGTCGTTCGCGACCTCGCGCGCGAGGCCGACGTGCTCGTCGAGAACTTCCGGGTCGGCAAGATGGCCGACTGGGGGCTCGACTACGGCGACCTCGTCGACGAGAACCCCGGGCTCGTCTACTGCGCCATCTCCGGCTACGGGGAGTGGGGTCCCGACCGCGACAAGCCCGCATACGACATCATGATGCAGGCGCGAGGCGGATTCATGTCGTTCACGGGCGTCGAGGGCGGTCCCCCGGTCCGGATCGGCGTCGCGCTCGCCGACGTCGGGGCCGGGATGTACGCGACGCAGGCGATCCTCGCGGCGCTCCTCGAACGCGAACTGGGCGACGGCCGCGGCCAGAAGATCGACGTGAGCCTGCTGGACGGGCAGGCGGCCTGGACCAGCTACATGGCGACGAACTACTTCGCCAGCGGCGAGCCGCCGGGACGGATGGGGAGCAAACACCCGA
>NZ_NEWI01000296.1:0-1921 GCF_002135005.1 Halorubrum sp. SD612
CGCCCGACGGACGGCTCGGGCGTGACGGCCGCCGCGCCGGCGCGTCCTCGGCGGGCCGCTCCCGCGCCGCGGCGTCGGCGCGCCGGGGCACCTCCCGGATCGGGAGGCCCGTGGCGTCGGCGACCGCGGCCGCGTCGTCGTACTCCCCGCTGACGTCGTAGGTCTCCCCGTCGGTCGTCGAGGCGACCTTCACGCCGACCTCGTGGCCCGCGCCGTCGATCCGGAGCGTCGCCGTCTCGAACTCGCGCTCGGCGATCCAGCGGTGGGTCGCGCCCGACTGGCGCACGCCGAGCGTCCCCGTCTCGCGGGCGAGCCGCTCCGCGACCGCCTCGGCGTCCCCGGGCTTACAGATGACTTTCACGAGGTGGCCCGGGCGGGACTTCTTCATCGTCGTCGGAACGATCGTCACGTCTCGCGCGCCGGCGTCCGCGAGCGTCTGCTGAAGCCCGCCGAGGACCTCGGGGGCGGCGTCGTCGAGATTGGTCTCTAGGACGGCGATGTCGTCGCGAGCGAGCCCGCCGGTCCGGGTCCGCCCTCTGGCGGTCTCGCTCTCGGACCGCCCCCCGTCGCCGACCAGCGCGCGGAGGACGTTCGGGTGCGCCTCGAAGTCGGCGTCGCCCGCGCCGTAGCCCGCGCGCTCGACCGCCAGATCTGGGACCGCGTCGACGCCCTCGGCGATCGCCCCGAGGATCGCGGCGCCCGTGGGCGTGAGCAGTTCGCGGTCGATCGGCCCGCCGACGATCCGGAAGTCGGACCGGGTCGCGATCTCGGTCGTCGCCGGGGCCGGGATCGGATAGGTCCCGTGGCTCATCTCGACGGTGCCGCCGCCGGTCGCGACGGGCGTCGTGACCACGCGGTCCGGGTCGAGGTCGGCGAGCAGCAGCGCCGCGCCGACCACGTCGGCGATCGCGTCGTCCGCGCCCACCTCGTGGAAGTGGGTGTCATCGAGGTCGGTGCCGTGGACCGACGCCTCGGCGCGGCCGAGCAGTTCGAAGGCGTCGAGCGCGGTCGACTCGACCGCGTCGGGGAGCCCCATCGACTCGACGAGGTCGACCACCTCGCGGTAGGAGCGGTGGACGCCCGCGCCCTCGGCGTGGACGTCGTCTCCGGGAGAGTCCGCGTCGCCGTCGCGGCCATGCGCGTGACCGTGGTCGTGACTGTGGTCGTGGCCATGCGCGTGACCGTGGTCGTGACTGTGGTCTGCGTCGGTCTCGTCCGCATTGTCGCCCTCGCCGTCAACGAGGACGTCGACCGTGGTCGCGCGGATCCCGTTCTTCTCGGTTTCGCCGATCTCGTACCGGACGGGGAGCGCGTCGCTCACGGGGGCGAGAACGTCCGGGTCGGCGCCGGCCGCGATCAGCGCGGCGCAGACCATGTCGCCGGCGGCGCCGGTCCGACCGTCGAAGACGAGCGTTCGCATGGTGCGTCCGAGGCGACTGCCGGACAAATACCTCGGGATTGCCTCCGCCGAATCGGTCGGATATCCATTTATAAGTGCCCGGCCAGTGGCCGTTTACTACTTATAAATAAATAACGACGCTGCGCTGAACACCGCCGAAATCCCAGCCGCTCGTTTATAAGTAGCTGACCGCGGATCGACGGCGAACATCTCCAAAGCCCCAGCCGCGAGGACTCGATGCGCTCGCTGCGGTCCTCAGTCGCTCGTTTCACTCGCTCCCTGCGGTCCTTGCGTCGCGCGTCTTCGTCCTCGCGGCTGCCCCTTTGAGTCCCGCCCCGCACAGCACCGCAACCGCACCTCACGCCTCCCCAGCCTCGTCGCCGGACTACGTCCGGCTGCAAGCGAGAGCTTCGCTCTCGCCCTGTCAGTCGCCGTCGCTTCGCTCCGGCGACTGACTCCCTCGCGCGTGCTCCTCGCGGCCTCCGCTTCGCTCCGGCCGCTCGCAGGCACGCGCCACCGCAA
>NZ_NEWI01000297.1:0-1940 GCF_002135005.1 Halorubrum sp. SD612
GTCGTCGCCGACGAACCGGGCGATGAGGAGGACGACGTCGCTCTCGACGGCGTCCAGCTGCGACTCCTCGACGACGAAGTCCTTCCGGAGGACCGGTACGTCGACCGCCTCGCGGACGCGTTCGAGGGTGTCGACGCTCCCGCCGAAGTGCTCCGGCTCGGTGAGCACGCTCAGGGCGGCCGCCCCGCCGGCGACCATGCCCTCCGCGAGCGCGACCGGATCGTCCTCGCGGCGCCCCTCGGTCGTCGGGCTCGTCGGCTTCACCTCGGCGATCAGCGGGACGCGCCCGTCGGACTCGGCCCGCCCGAAGGCGGCCGAGAGGTCGCGCGGCGAGACCGAGACGGTGCCGCCCGCGTCCGCTCCCCCGGTCGACCGCTCCCGAGCGGCGGACAGGATCGACCTGACCGCCGGCGCCAGCTCGTCTGGATCGTCCATTACTATACACTAATGTACGTATCTGTTCATAAGACTTGCGGGGAGCGGGCCCCCCGCCGGGCCCATCGCACGGACCCTCGCACGGACCCTCGCCCGGGAGCCGAGGCCGTCGGGGGCCGATAAGTTAAGTGATCGACCCTTCCAATGAAGAGTATGAGCCTGTCCGGTACGTCCGGCGTCTTCGCTCGAAAGTTCGACGCGATCGGCCGGACCGTCCAGGTGGGATTCGCCGGCGGTCGCGTCATCTCCGTGTCGTTCCCCGCCGAACCGCCCGGAGACGCGGACGGCGATCACGACCTGTTGGACCGGATCGACGCGTACCTCGGCGGCGAGCGAGACGAGTTCGCCGAGGTGGCGCTCGGCCTCACCGTGCCGACGGACCAGCGCGAGGCGTTGGAGGCCCTCCGGAGCGTGCCGTACGGGGAGGAGGTCTCCGTAGCCGGCTCGCGCGACTCGGCGGGTTCGACCCCGACGAGCCCGACGACCTGGAGACCGTCACCGGCGCGCTCGACGACAACCCGATCCCGGTCCTGCTGCCGGACCACCGGGTGAGCGGCGGCCCGTACGCGACGCCGGGCGACGTCCGGAGCGCGCTCCGGCGCGTCGAAGGTATTTAATCCACGGCCGGCGCCCGCCCGCTCAGATCTCGAAGTCGGGCGTGTCGAACGCGCCCTCGTCCGCGTCGACGTCGTACCGCTCGATGCCCGTGAGCGCCAGTTCGAGCGTCGCCTCGGCGTCCCAGCGCCCCGTGTTGATGGCCAGGTCGTATATCGAGCGGTCCGACAGGTCGATGCCGTAGTAGGACTTGTAGCGCTGCTCCTCGATGACCTCGCGGACCTGCATCTCGGAGGTCATCTCCTCGCGGTCCGCCGTGCGGTCCGCGCGGACCTCGTCGGGGGCGTCGAGCCAGATACGGACGTCGGCGCGGTTGCCGGCGATCCAGCCGGCGAGCCGCGATTCGAGTACGAACGCCTTGTTCGCGGCCCCCCACTTCTCGGCGATCCGGCGGAGCCGGCGGTCGAGCGCGCGGTCGATCTCCTCGGACTCGCCCGTCTCCGCGATGAGCTGTGAGAGGCTCATGCCGCGTTCGGCGGCGATCTCCCGGAACAGTTCGCCCCCGGAGACGTAGCCGCAGTCGAGCGACTCGGCGATCCCCTCGACGAGCGTCGTGGCCCCGCAGCCCGGCGGGCCGGAGACGGTGACGAACAGGTTCCGGTCGATCCGTCGGTCGGGCTCCGGCGAGGTGCCGCTCATGCGTGTGGCGACACGGAAGGCCGCCGGATAAACGGGTCGGTTGCGCGAATTTCCGCGGAACCGACGGAGATGGGGTCGGTTGCGCGAATTTCCGCGAAACCGACGCAACCGATTTCCCTTCCCGAGCCCTCGTTACGGTCGTGAGCGAGACCACGGACCGCGGCGACGAGGCCGCCGCCCGCGCGCTCCTCCGCGACGCGGTCGAGCGCGGCGCCGTCGCGGACGCCGACTTCGACCCGGAGACGGTCCCG
>NZ_NEWI01000298.1:0-1911 GCF_002135005.1 Halorubrum sp. SD612
CGGTGCCGCCGGTGACCACTCGTCCCTCGATCACGCTCGACAACGGCCAGCGCTCCGAGGACGACCTCACCCACAAGCTGGTCGACATCATCCGGATCAACCAGCGGTTCATGGAGAACCGCGAGGCCGGCGCTCCGCAGCTGATCATCGAGGACCTCTGGGAGCTGCTCCAGTACCACGTCACAACCTTCGTCGACAACGAGATCAGCGGGACGCCGCCGGCGCGACACCGCTCCGGCCGTCCCCTCAAGACTCTCAGTCAGCGGCTGAAGGGGAAGGAGGGCCGCTTCCGCGGCTCGCTCTCCGGAAAGCGCGTCAACTTCTCCGCCCGGACCGTCATCTCGCCGGACCCGACCCTCTCGCTGAACGAGGTCGGCGTTCCGGACCGGGTCGCCAAGGAGATGACCCAGACGCTCAACGTCACCGAGCGCAACGTCGAGGAGGCGCGGCAGTACGTGCGCAACGGGCCCGAGGCCCACCCCGGCGCGAACTACGTGCGCCGTCCCGACGGCCGCCGGCTGAAGGTGACCGAGAAGAACTGCGAGGAGCTCGCCGAGAAGGTCGAGGCCGACTGGGAGGTGAACCGCCACCTCGTGGACGGCGACATCGTGATCTTCAACCGACAGCCGTCGCTCCACCGGATGTCCATCATGGCCCACGAGGTCGTGGTGATGCCGTACAAGACGTTCCGGCTCAACACCGTCGTCTGCCCGCCGTACAACGCCGACTTCGACGGCGACGAGATGAACATGCACGCGCTCCAAAACGAGGAGGCCCGCGCCGAGGCCCGCGTCCTCATGCGCGTCCAAGAGCAGATCCTCTCGCCCCGGTTCGGCGGGAACATCATCGGCGCGATCCAGGACCACATCTCCGGCACCTACCTGCTCACCCACTCGAACCCCGAGTTCACGGAGACGCAGGCGCTGGACCTGCTCCGCGCCACGCGCGTGGACGAACTGCCCGAGGCGGACGGCGTCGACGACGACGGCCGCGAGTTCTGGACCGGCCGGACGCTGTTCTCGGAGCTGCTCCCGGACGACCTCGACCTCTCGTTTACCTCCTCGGCCGGCGACAGCGTCGTCATCGAGGACGGACAGCTGATAGAGGGGACCATCGACGAGGACGCGGTCGGCGCGTTCGGCGGCGAGGTCGTCGACACGCTCACGAAGGAGTACGGCGAGACCCGCGCCCGCGTGTTCATCAACGAGATCGCGTCGCTGGCGATGCGCGCGATCATGAACTTCGGGTTCTCGATCGGGATCGACGACGAGTCGATCCCGCCGGAGGCCGAAGAGCAGGTCGACGAAGCGATCGAGAGCGCCTACGACCGCGTTCAGGAGCTCATCGCGACGTACGAGGCCGACGAGCTGGAGTCGCTGCCGGGCCGCGGCGTCGACGAGACGCTCGAGATGAAGATCATGCAGACGCTCGGGAAGGCCCGCGACTCGGCCGGGGAGATCGCCGACCAGCACTTCGGCGACGACAACCCGGCGGTCGTGATGGCGCGCTCGGGCGCCCGCGGTTCGATGCTGAACCTGACGCAGATGGCCGGGTCGGTCGGTCAGCAGGCGGTCCGCGGCGAGCGGATCAACCGCGGCTACGAGGACCGGACGCTCTCGCACTACCGACCGAACGACCTCTCCTCTGAGGCGCACGGCTTCGTGGAAAACTCCTACCGCGGCGGGCTCACCCCGCAGGAGTTCTTCTTCCACGCGATGGGCGGCCGCGAGGGGCTCGTCGACACGGCGGTCCGGACCTCCAAGTCCGGTTACCTCCAGCGTCGGCTCATCAACGCGCTCTCCGAGCTGGAGGCGCAGTACGACGGCACGGTCCGGGACACCTCGGGCCGGATCGTCCAGTTCGAGTTCGGCGAGGACGGCACCTCGCCCGTGAAGGTCTCCTCCGGCGAGG
>NZ_NEWI01000299.1:0-1911 GCF_002135005.1 Halorubrum sp. SD612
CGGTGCCGCCGGTGACCACTCGTCCCTCCATCACGCTCGACAACGGTCAGCGCTCCGAGGACGACCTCACCCACAAGCTGGTCGACATCATCCGGATCAACCAGCGGTTCATGGAGAACCGCGAGGCGGGCGCCCCGCAGCTGATCATCGAGGACCTCTGGGAGCTCTTGCAGTACCACGTCACCACCTTCGTCGACAACGAGATCAGCGGGACGCCGCCGGCGCGACACCGCTCCGGCCGTCCCCTCAAGACCCTCAGCCAGCGGCTGAAGGGGAAGGAGGGCCGCTTCCGCGGTTCGCTTTCGGGGAAGCGCGTCAACTTCTCCGCCCGGACCGTCATCTCGCCCGACCCGACGCTCTCGCTGAACGAGGTCGGCGTGCCGGACCGCGTGGCGAAGGAGATGACCCAGACGCTCAACGTCACCGAGCGCAACGTCGAGGAGGCGCGACAGTACGTCCGGAACGGCCCGGAGGCCCACCCCGGCGCGAACTACGTGCGCCGCCCCGACGGTCGCCGGCTGAAGGTGACCGAGAAGAACTGCGAGGAGCTCGCCGAGAAGGTCGAGGCCGACTGGGAGGTGAACCGCCACCTCGTGGACGGCGACATCGTGATCTTCAACCGGCAGCCCTCGCTCCACCGGATGTCCATCATGGCCCACGAGGTCGTGGTGATGCCGTACAAGACGTTCCGGCTCAACACCGTCGTCTGTCCGCCGTACAACGCCGACTTCGACGGCGACGAGATGAACATGCACGCGCTACAGAACGAGGAGGCCCGCGCCGAGGCCCGCGTCCTCATGCGCGTCCAGGAGCAGATCCTCTCGCCCCGCTTCGGCGGGAACATCATCGGCGCCATTCAGGACCACATCTCCGGGACCTACCTGCTCACCCACTCGAACCCCGAGTTCTCCGAGACGCAGGCGCTCGACCTGCTCCGCGCCACCCGCGTGGACGAGCTGCCCGAGGCCGACGGCGTCGACGACGACGGCCGCGAGTTCTGGACCGGCCGGACGCTGTTCTCGGAGCTGCTCCCGGACGACCTCGACCTCTCTTTCACCTCCTCGGCCGGCGACAGCGTCGTCATCGAGGACGGGCAGCTGATCGAGGGGACCATCGACGAGGACGCGGTCGGCGCGTTCGGCGGCGAGGTCGTCGACACGCTCACCAAGGAGTACGGCGAGACGCGCGCCCGCGTGTTCATCAACGAGATCGCGTCGCTGGCGATGCGCGCGATCATGAACTTCGGGTTCTCGATCGGGATCGACGACGAGTCGATCCCGCCGGAGGCCGAAGAGCAGGTCGACGAGGCGATCGAGAGCGCCTACGACCGCGTTCAGGAGCTGATCGCGACGTACGAGGCCGGCGAGCTCGAATCGCTGCCGGGCCGGGGCGTCGACGAGACGCTGGAGATGAAGATCATGCAGACGCTCGGGAAGGCCCGCGACTCGGCGGGTGAGATCGCCGACCAGCACTTCGGCGACGACAACCCGGCGGTCGTGATGGCCCGCTCGGGCGCGCGTGGCTCGATGCTGAACCTCACGCAGATGGCCGGCTCCGTCGGCCAGCAGGCGGTCCGCGGCGAGCGGATCAACCGCGGCTACGAGGACCGGACGCTCTCGCACTACCGGCCGAACGACCTCTCCTCGGAGGCGCACGGCTTCGTGGAGAACTCCTACCGCGGCGGGCTCACCCCCGAGGAGTTCTTCTTCCACGCGATGGGCGGCCGCGAGGGGCTGGTCGACACGGCCGTCCGGACCTCCAAGTCCGGCTACCTCCAGCGCCGCCTCATCAACGCGCTCTCCGAGCTGGAGGCGCAGTACGACGGCACGGTCCGGGACACGTCGGGCCGGATCGTCCAGTTCGAGTTCGGCGAGGACGGCACCTCGCCGGTGAAGGTCTCCTCCGGCGAGG
>NZ_NEWI01000029.1:0-25780 GCF_002135005.1 Halorubrum sp. SD612
CTCGAAGAGGCAGTCGTGGGGCGGGCAGAGGCGACGCAAGCGCCGCAGGGGCGAGTGAAGCGAGCGACGAGGAGCGTGGTTCGAGAGAGCAAACCTCTCTCGTCGTCACGAGACGCCTTCGGCGTCTCGAACGACAGCGAGCGTCTGCCCGCCCCGCGGCTGGGGCTCCGGCGGTGGTCACCCCAGATAGGCGCTAATAGACGAGGCCAACAGACGGCCGAGAAGTCGAGGTTTCGGGCGTACACGCGGACGGACGAACCGCTACACCCGAGCCGAGTTAAAAGAACGTCGCGAGCCCCAGCGCTTCGAGGAGCGGGACCCCGGCGGCGATCGAACCGATCAGATACCCACCGATCGCGCCGCCGTTCAACAGCGGGAGCCCCGCGTGCGCTCGCCCCCGAATCACCCACCGCATGAGGACGAGCAGCCCGCCGAGGGTCCCGACCATCGCGAGCAGCGCGGGGAGGTTGACGCCGAGGAGGGGGACGGCGAGGTTCGCGGCCGGTGAGAACGTCGCCGCGCTGGCGATCAGCACCGTCGGGATGACGGCGTCGCCGAGACCGATGAAGAAGGCGTCGCGGTCGCCCGGCTCGGGCGAGTCCGGAACCTCGCCTGCCGCGTCAGCGTCCGGGCTCGTGTCAGCCGCCGCGTCTACATCGCCTTCCGCTTCCGCGTCGGTTTCGCTGTCCGCATCGACCTCCTCGTCCGCGTCGACCCCCGCAGCCTCGTCGCTGGCCGCCTCTCCGTCGAGCAGGGAGTACGACACCGACAGCGGGATCACCAGCACGACCGGGATATTCAGGTCCATCACGCCCTCCGCGAGCGACAGCATGTGTTCGGTACCGTAGACGGAGACCGCGTCGTAGACGGCGAGGACGGCGAGGAGGATCAGCGCGGGCAACAGGCCGAAGGAGATACCGAACAGCCCGGCGGCGCCCGCGCCCATCAACACCCCCGCGGTGTCGATCACGTACCACTCGGGGTGGACGAGCAGGCCGACTGCGACCGCGACCGCGGGGACGGCCGCCGCGAGCGGCGGGACGAGCGCGGAGAACACGTACCACGAGAGCCACGCCGAGACGCCGACGATCAGCAGCCGGATCGCCCCGTCGAAGTCGTACCGGAACGCCGCCAGCATCACTCCGGTCATCGCGACGATGGCGACGACGTACAGCACGCTGTTCGCGGGGTTGTCGGGGTTCTCGACCGCCTGATAACCGCTCGCGGCGAACTCCGGGACCAGCGCCAGCGCGCCCACCTGAACGACCAGGAACAGCCCGACCACGAAGGCGACGCCGGGGTACTCGCGGGGGAACATTCGACCGTCGGTTCGTCGGCCGAGGGTTTCGTCCTTGCGCTTCGGGCCGCGGGCGCCGACGGTACCGACCGCTATCGAGGAATCGGCGGCGCACAGAGACGGGTTCGGGCTCGGTGTGGGAGCGGGTGGACCCGAACCCAAGCCGACGGACGACGGACGGTGGAAGCGAGTGGCCGGCCGGCCCGCCCGAAACGGGATGGGGCCGGCCGGATTCGTCCGCGGCGTTTACTTACTCAGCCGAGCGACGTAAGAACGTATCGCCCGAGTTATCAGCACGGATATTTTCATTGGCGGACCGGACGATGAGCCGTGGCGGAGGCTCACGGCTTGGAGACGACGGAAGGAGATGAGTCGAGAAGCGGTGGGCGAAAGGGGAGGAGTCGAGGAGCGATGGGCGAAAGGCGAGGCGGCGGGCGGCGGCCGGACAGCGGACCCCCGGGCTGTCGTCGGCGTCGCCGCCCGAGCGGTCGGGACGAGCGCGCGGATCGATTAACGCCGAATTCCAACGAGAAAAGCGTCGGTCTTCGGCAAAATAGGGTACGTGCCTCACGCGTATAAATGTGTGAGATCCGGATCCGGTCGAGGGGGCGTTCGTCGCGGGAGACGACGCGCCGCGAGCCGGCTCAGCGACGGTCGCGGAGCGCGGGGAACTCCTCGCGGACCGTCGCGACCCGCTCGGGGTCCACGGCGGCGGTGACGACGCCCGGTTCGTCGCCGACCGACGCGAGCGCGGTCCCCCACGGGTCGTACACCGCGCTCCGCCCGCAGAGTTCGTCGTCACCGAACCGACCGCTCCCGTTGACCGCGGCGACGTACGTCAGGTTCTCGATGGCCCGCGCCCGTCCGAGCGTCCGCCAGTGCTCGATCCGCGGATACGGCCACGCGCTCGGGACCAGCACGCACTCGACGCCCCGATCGGCCATCGCGCGGAACTGTTCCGGGAATCGGAGGTCGTAGCAGGTCGTCACCCCGACCGTGACGCCCGCGAGGTCGACCACCGGCGTCCGCTCGCCGGGCACCATCCGGTCCGTCTCCTCGGAGCCGTAGCCGAACAGGTGCCGCTTCCGGTAGACGAGCCGGCGCTCGCCGTCGGCGTCGAAAAGCACCGCGGCGTTCGCGAGCCCGGACTCGGCCGGGACCGCCAACCCGTCCGCGGCCGACGCCGACAGGTCCTCGACGACCGTGCCGGCGAGCACGGCCACGTCGTTCGCGTCGGCCGCGGCCGCGAACCGGGCGAGGCGGTCGCCGGCGAGGCTCTCCGCGGCGCGGCCGTACGAGTCGAACGCGAAGTACCCGACGTCGAACAGCTCGGGGAGGACGACGAGGTCCGCGCCCTCGGCGGCGGCCCCCCGGACGCGGTCGAGCGCCCGCGCGACGTTCGCCTCGACGTCGCCGCCCTCGACCGCCAGCTGGACGCCGGCGAGCCTCATGCCGGCGAGGCGAGCGAGGCCCGGAGCGCGTCCTCCAAGTTGTCCAGTTCGGCGTCGAAGTTGCGCTTGAAGAAGGACTCGACGCCGGGGAGGTTCCCGTCGACGACGAACTCGTTGGCGAGCCGGCAGCCGCCGTCGTCGGTCTCGGTGATCTCGTGTTCGCCGGTGACGCGGAAGGCCCGCGACTTCCCGACGAACTTCACTCGGTTCGGGGGGTCGCGCTCGACCTCCTCCGTCTCGACGTCGATCGTCGAGCGGATCATCGGTATCGGGAGCGCGACGTGCCAGGTCGCGGTTCGGTCGTCGTGAACTTCGAAGGAGTCGACCACGCTGATGGCGCCCGCGCGCTGCTCCGCGTCCGAGATGAACGCCCACACGTCGGCTGGCGGCGCGTCGAACTCGAACGTCCGGGAGACTCGAACGGTCATACGTCTCCGTTTAGGGCTACGGGTGTTAAAATTGCGCGTCGACGGAGTCGGTTGCGGGGAACGCGTCGGAACGAGACGGCGCCGACCCCGCGCGCCTCACCCGTCCGGCGTCACGCGCCACGTCGTCGACTTGGCCCGGCCCCACTTCTCGATGTCGACGTCGTCCGACTTCTCGGCGAGGCGGGGGAGCCGCGAGCCGACCTGTTTCGCGGTGAGTCCGATCGCGTCGGCGATCGTCTTCGAGCGAACGTACCGCTCACCACGGGTGACGCTGTCCGTGAGGTACGCGAGGATCCGCTGTTCCTCCTCGGTGTACTCACTCATTATCAGAGATACGCGTCTGACGTCCTTAACGGTTTCTCGTTTTCCGGACCGGTCCGCGCCGCGGACCGGTCAGCCGAACAGCTGGACGGCGCCGACGGCGAGCGTCGCGAAGACGAACGCGCCCGCGAACCCCCACGCTTTCCCGAGCTGCCCCGGGTACGCTAGCATCACCACGGCGCTGACGGCCGCGACGGCGCCGAGCGCGAGCGCGACGCCGACCTCTTTGTCCGATTCGATGGAAGCCTCGCTCATACGAACCGCTTCGCGGGGGGCCACTTAGTTCATACGAACCGCGTGACGGGGTGGCCGACGGCCACCGGATGCGGTCGGCGGCCGACGGCCGTCGCCCCTCACGCGGGGAGAGCGCCGCGATCAGATGATCTCGACGTGTTCGGACGCCTCGTTGAGGGCGAGATTCGCGGCGATCTCGGCGTTCCGCATGGCGTACTCGGCGGTGTGCTGGAGACTGACGAGCACCTCGCGGGTCATGAGCAGCGTCTCGTTGTCCAGGTCGTTCGGCAGCTCGTCGAGGATCTCCTGTTCGCGGTCCTCCAGCCGCGAGAACAGGTCGCGGCACTCGACGGTGAGGTCGTAGTCGCGCTCGACGACGGCGCGGACCGCGAGCGCGGTCAGCTCGTCCACCTGATCGGTGAACTCGCGGATCTGCCGCATCGTCGCGCTGTCGACGTCGAGGGTGTGCCCGTCGGCCTCCATCACGATCTCGGCGATGTCCTCCGCGTTGTCGGCGGTGAGTTCGAGGTTCTTCGCGACGGAGCGGTAGCCGATGAGCGGGAACCCCTCTTCCAAGCCCACGGCGCGCGCGAGGTTCGGGTTCTGGTAGGCGGTGAAGATGAGCCGCAACAGGAGGACGAAGATCTTGTTCGCCTGCCGCTCGCGGTTGAGCGCGCGCTGCGCGAGGTCGGGGTTGCCGTGCGCGAGCGCCTTCACGCCCTCGCCGCGCATGGTGGAGCCGGTGTTCTCCAGCCGTTCGAGGAGGTTGTCGAGGGTGAAGTCCTCGGGGTCGACGGAGCAGCGGATCGAGATGTCCTCGGGCGTCTCCTCGATGACGCCGAGCCCCATCAGCTGGGTCTCCGCCTTGTAGACGGCGTTGATATGTTCGCTGTCGAGCGCGCCCTCGCTGCGGACGTGGATCACGCGCCGCCCCAGCACGTACTGCGCGACGATCGCGCGTTCGAGCGAGCGCGCGTCGAGCGCGTCGGCGTTGATCACCGCCTCGGACTCCTCGGAGCTCACAGACTCGGGAAGCACCGTGAGGGTCCCCTTCCCACCCATTCGGAGCGACACCTCGTCGCCTTTGTTCACGCCGTGTTCCTGCGCCCACTCGGCCGGAAGGGTCATCGCCAGCGTCGACGGCCCCAACCGTTGGACCTTCCGCGTTTCCATACGCCACCGTATCGCGGGATAGACCTTAATCTTGTTCCCATGTTCATTATACGCAGCATCAAATATACAAGGTGATCGAGCCGGGCCGAAGGCCGACGGATGTCGACCGCGTCCGTCGACCGCGCAACAGCGCGTTCGATCCGCGCGTTTATGTCGGTCAGGAAGGGAGAGATGGTATGACCGAGCGGGTACTCGTCGTCGACGACTCCTCCTTCCAGCGGACCGTCGTCCGCGACGCGCTGGAAGACCGGTTCGAGGTCGTCGACGAGGCGGAAAACGGCGCTGAGGCGGTCGAGCTGTTCGAGGCGTACGAGCCGGACGCGGTGTCCATGGACGTCGTGATGCCGGAGATGACCGGGATCGAGGCGACCGCGGCGATCAAAGACCGGTGGCCCGACGCGGTGATCGTGATGTGTACGAGCGTCGACCAACAGGAGAAGATGATGGAGGCGGTGAAGGCGGGCGCCGACGGCTACGTGACGAAGCCGGTCGACGCTGCGGAACTGGTCGGCGAGTTCGAGAGCCACCTCGGGTAAACGCCCTTTCGGAGTCGAGTCTCGACGAGGAGAAGTGTGTTCCCGCGGGGACGGTCAGGCGGGGTCGAACGAGCGGAGGATCGCTGCGAGCGCGCTCGCGAGTTCCTCGAACCGGTCTATCTCCATCGAGTCGGTGGTCGCCCAGACGCCGTGGTCGTTCGCGATCACGCGCGTGAGGTAGCCGTTCTCGAACACGCGAACCGTGAACCGGTAGTCGCCGAGTTGGGTGTCCGCGTACATCGACTGCGCGTGGAACCCCTGTCGCTCGTTCTCGGCGAAGCCGACGAGATCGGCGGTCTGGCTCAGGTCGCTGCGGAGGTACAGCTGGTCGATGTCGTCGTGCGTGAAGTAAGTGAGGCTCCGCAGTTCGTCGCCCGTCGCCGTGCGAGCGGCGCTGAGCAGTTCGTCGACGCGTGCGTTCGAGGGCTGAGACATACACACATGATCAGTGTTCACATACATGAGTGTGGGTGGTCGCGGCACCCACGGACGCGGCGCCGGCGAAGGCGACGACGCCCGGAGGGGACCGTCGCGGCGGCGAGGAGGGACAGAGTTTAGCGACTCCCCCGTGATCGCTCGTCTGATGACCGATCACGACGGCGTCTGCGTCCTGTTGCCGACGATGAACGAGGCCGAGACGGTCGCACGCGTCGTCGCGGACTTCCGGGACGCCGGATTCGAGAACGTCTTGGTTATCGACGGCGGCTCGACGGACGACACGCAGTCGATCGCCCGCGATTCCGGCGCGCGCGTCGTCGAACAGTCCGGCCGCGGGAAGGGGCAGGCGGTCAGAGAGGCGGTCCGCGACCACGTCGAGGCCCCGTACGTGCTGATGGCGGACGCCGACGCCACGTACGACGCGGACGACGCGGCGGCGATGCTCGACCCGCTCTTCGACGGCGAGGCCGAACACGTCGTCGGCGATCGCTTCGCGGACATGCGCCCGGGTGCGATGACGCGCCTGAACCGGGTCGGCAACCGCCTGATCAACCTCGCGTTCCGGGCGATCCACCGCGAGGACTACGGCGATATCCTCTCGGGATACCGCGCGTTCACCCGCGAGTCGTTCCTGCGGCTCCACCTCACCGCGGACGGGTTCGGTATCGAGACCGAGATGGCCGTCGAGTGCGTGAAGAACCGCGTCCCGGTCGCCGTGGTCCCGATCACGTACCGAGAGCGGCCCGGCGGCTCCGCGACGAACCTTCACCCTGTCCGGGACGGCGGGGTGATCTTCCTAGAGCTGTACCGGAAGGCCAAGACGAACAACCCGCTGTTCTACTTCGGGAGCGTCGGCGTGGCGTCGACGGCAGCGGGAATCGCCATGGCGTCATTCGTGCTGTACCGGTACCTCGCGTTCGGGATCAGTCACGAGGTGGTCGCCGTCGGCGCGGTCGGCGCGACGATCCTCGGGATCCAGCTGCTCGTGTTCGGCTTCCTCGCCGACATGATCCACACCCTCCACCGCGAGCAGATCGCACGCTACGAGCAGGCCGTCGGCGGCGGAGCGACAGGGGGCTCTGCGGCGGCCGGCGACGGCGGGGATGCCTCCAGACCGGACGAAACTCCCGAAGCGAGAGAACCGGAGCGGTGACCCGGCGAGAGCCTGACGCGGTCGGCGAGCGAGACCGACGCGACGGTTAAGCTGGGGAGGGCGAGGACGACCGACGAACACCGAACCGGAGAGCGGCGGACGACGATCCGCCTCGCGAGGGCAGACGACCGAAGCCGACTCGCACGCCGCGATGACGGGAGAGACGCTGTCTACGTTTCGCTTCGGAGAGGGACAGAAAACCATATTTCTGGTAAAATGTGCGTTCCAATCATGAATACGTCCCTAAGACCGGCGATCACTAACACGGATGTAAGATGATCGTCCCTAACAACTATCCATAAGTCTGAAGTTTTTTATACACACAATCTTACTACTTGGTATGCCACGGCGAAACATTGAGAATCGTGATGATTCCCGGCATATCGGCCGGCGACAATGGCTCTCCGCGCTCGGCCTCGCCGGCGCCGTAACGCTCGCCGGCTGTTCCGGAAACGGCGGTGACGGGTCGGACGGCTCTGACGGCGGTGGCGGCGGGGGCGGCGAAGTCGAGGTTCCCGATTTCCCCCGGTTCGGGGTCGGTGACCTCTACGGATCGGAGGTCGCTCGCAACCTGGCACGGGAGGCGTTCGAGGAGTCGGAATACGACTACGGCTTCGACGGGGACGTCATGGTCAACCCCGAAGGAGACCAGGTCGAGATCGACATCTATCACAGCGCCGCCTCCGAGACCAACCAGCTCCTCGCGGAGTTCATCGCACAGGAACTCGAGAACAACCTTGGTATCAGCGTCACTCCCGAAGCGATCGACGGGACTCGGTTCAGTAACGAGTACTACTCGGGCGACCCCGAAGGCGGGACGGATACGGTTAACGGCGAAGAGGTGGAGTGGTCGAACCCCGGACCGCGGAACCCGGGGCCGCGCTCCGTCACGAGCAACGAGGCGTGGGATATGTCGGTCAACTTCGGGCTGAACACGTACCCGCTCAACCCCCTCACGAACCAGACGTTCTTCGACGGGGCGAACGCGAACTTCAACCCGGTCGGCTACTACCCGCAGTTCGACGTCGAGTCCCTGTTCGAGCAGGCGAGGCAGGCGACGAGTCGGGACGAGATCCGGCAGGCGTTCGTTGACATCTTCGCGAACCTCGCGCGCGAACAGCCCTACATCATGCTCACTCTGGGCGACGATATCATCGGGTACAACCCCGACCTCACCGGTCCGATCGAGAACTTCTCGAACGGCTGGGACCTCCCGGCGTGGCACATCGACGACCCCAGCGTGTCGGGCTCGTACGACACGGTCACGGGAGCCAGTTTCAACACGCTGAACCCGCTGTACAACAACGAGTCCGGGGCCGGAACGGCCATCGAGCGCGCGATCGATCCCGGCTACACGTTCGACGAGAACCAGGAGTACTTCCCGCTTTTGTACGACATGTCCACGGAGGACGGCGAGGTGTGGACGTTCGAACTCCGTGATAACCTCCAGTTCAGCGAGCCGTACGGGCAGGTCACCGCCGAGGACTTCGTCTATCAGATCCAGGAGGTCCAACAGGCCGATTGGGCGAACACCGCCGACTCGGACAGCTGGGAGGGCGTCGAAGTCGAGCAGACCGGGGAACTCGAGTTCGAGGCGACGCTGGAAACGTCGAACGTGCTGTGGCCCCAGACGTACGACCCGTACCTCTACCCGATTCCGCGTGCCCTCCTCGAACCGTACGTCGAGGAGGAGGACGTGGAGGGGCTCCAGCAGGACGAGGAGCTCCTCGAACTCCAGTTCTCGGGGAACCTCGGGCCGTTCGAACTCGAAGAGTGGAACCGCGGCTCGGGTACCGAGTACGTCCGGAACGACGAGTACTACCTCCGGGACATCGACGAGGGGCCGGACCTGTTCTCCGAAGGGCCGCTCTTCGAGGAGGCGTCGATCAGCGTCGTTCAAGAGCAGGCGTCGCGTCTCGGTGCGCTCGAGACGGGCGAGGCGGACGCGGCGGCGATTCCGCCGGAGCAGTACGAGTCGTACAGCGAAGACGATAACGTGACCGTCCGGCAGGTCCCCACGCCGTACAACACGATCATCTCCGTGAACCAGCGCGCGAACGGGTGGAACACCGGTCCGGGCAACATGTTCCAGCTCGTTCCGTTCCGCCAGGCGATGGCGGCGGCGATCGGCAAAGAGGAGCTGATCCAAGGGGTCTACCGCGGACTCGCCTCCTCCCACTTCACCTGGCAGCCCCGCTGGTCCGAGTTCTACCCGTCGACGGACGAGTAAGAGCGAGCCACCCCGTTCTCACCCTACCGACTTACACATCACATGGGATTTGGAAGGTACGTCACCGCTCGGGTTCTCTGGGCAGCAGTCGTATCGCTCATTATCGTCACGATCACGTTCCTGCTGCTCTCGGCCGCGCCGAACCCGGCCGTCCAGCGGGCAGCGACGCAGGCGGCGCTTCAAGGCGGCGATCCGGCGGAGGCGGCCGAGCGGGTACGCGAGCTGCGCGGGCTCGATCAGCCGCTTCACGTCCGGTATTTCGACTTCATCCGGAGCGTGTACACGCTCGACTGGGGCTGGTCCGTGAGTCGGAGCCAGCCCGTGATGGAGGCGGTCACGCAGGCGCTGTACTACACCGCGCAGTACTCGATTCCGTGGACCATCCTCACGATCACCTTGGGGCCGCTCGTCGGCGTCTACTCCGCCGCGAACATGTACAGTTGGAAGGACCACGCGGCGACCGGGTTCGCCTTCTTCGGCTACGCCATCCCGAACTTCTTCTTCGGGATCATCCTCCTGTTGATCTTCGGCGTGTGGCTGGAGGTGATACCGGTGATCTACAACACGAGCGCACCGGTGTTCAGCGTGGAGAACGCGATCCAGCTGTCGGTCCCGGTGTTCGTGTTGGTCACCGGGTCGATCGGCGCCGTCATGCGCGTCTCCCGGAACGAGTCCGCGGAGTTCCAGAACGCCGACTTCATGAAGACGGCAAAGGCGAAGGGGGTCTCCCCGCTTCGTGCGTACGCGTATCACGTCATGCGACCGACCCTCGTCCCGCTCTCGACGACGCTCGTGGGACAGCTCCTCGCGCTGTTCCTCGGGTCGTCACTCCTCGTCGAGGTCGTGTTCGGTATCCCCGGGCTGGGACGGTTGACTTACGAAGCGCTGCTCGCGCAGGACACGAACCTCGTGTTGGGGACGACGCTGTTCTTCACCTTCGTCGCCGTCATCGGGAACCTCCTCGAGGACATCGTGTTCACCGTGCTCGACCCGCGGATCAGCTACGATGACAGGTAACATAACCGAAAACAATGGCAACTGAAGACTCCGAACGGTTCGATCAAGTCGACTGGAACGACCTCTCGCGGTCGGGGCGGTTCGATCTGTCGACCAACTCGATCGGGATGCTGCTGACGACCCTGCCGCTCGCGCTGCTCGGCGTGTACGACTGGCGGTTCACCGGCCAGCGCACCCCGACCTTCGAGTTCATCGGCCTCGAACGGAACTTGGAGAGCCTCGACTTCTTCTTCATCTTCACGCTGTTCCTGGCGTTCTGGTACCTCGTCTTGCCGCTGTACCAGAACCCGCGGATGACGCGGTACTACTGGAAGGAGTTCAAGCGCAACCGCCCCGCGGTCGTGAGCCTCGGCTGGCTCGGCATCGTGTTCGTCGGCGGGCTCGTCGGCCCGCTCGTCATGAACGCGCCGCAACAGGACCTGTTCATCGCCTACCAGCCGCCGGTGTTCACCTCGGTCGTCGACACGACACCGGCGACGTGCGTCGGCGAGGTGATGAACGGACGGTGCTACGGCACCTGGCAACACCCGCTCGGGACCACGCAGGGCGGGAAGGACGTGTTTACGATGATCGTCTACGGGATGACGATCAGCATGCAGATCGCCTTCATCACGACGACCATCGTCGCCACGATCGGGATCTCGTTCGGGACGCTCAGCGCGTACGCCGGCGGGTGGGTCGACGAAATCATGATGCGGTTCGTCGACATCATCCTCTCGTTCCCGACGTTCCTGATGTTCCTGCTCATCCTGTACATCTACGGGGCCGGACTGGGGATGTTCATCGTGGTGTTCTCGCTGTTCGCCTGGGGCGGGACCGCCCGCTACATCCGGAGCAAGTCGCTGTCGATCTCCGAGGAGGAGTTCATCAAGGCGAGCCGGATCAGCGGCGCGAGCACGTACCAGGTGATCCGCGGACACGTCGTGCCGAACGCGGCGAGCAGCATCATCACCCAGCTCACGCTGCTCATTCCCGGCTTCCTGCTCGCGGAGGCCCAGCTCGCGTTCCTCGGGATCGGCGACTCGACGGTGCCCTCGTGGGGGCAGCTCATCTCCGCCGGGCGGAGCGACCTCTCGTTCGCCCCGTGGATCGTGTTAGCGCCGGGTATCGTGCTGTTCCTGACCATCCTCGCGTTCAACTTCCTCGGTGACGCGCTGTTGGACGCGCTGAACCCCGAAGCGGAGGCGGAGAACGAATAATGGCCGACGATCAGCCACTACTCGAGGTCGAAAACCTCACGACGACGTTCAGCACCGACAACGGAACGCTCACCGCGGTCGACGGGATCGACTTCAGCGTCGACACCGGCGAGACGGTGTGTATCGTCGGCGAGTCGGGGTCCGGAAAGACGGTCGCGACGGAGTCGATCACGCGGATTATCAACACCCCGCCGGGAGAGATCGAGGGGACCGTCCGGTACGACGGGCGCGACCTGCTGTCGCTCCCCGAATCGGAGCTTCAGAACATCCGGGGCAACGAGATCGCACACATCTTCCAGAACCCGCAGGAGGCGATGAACCACTGCTACACGGTCGGGTGGCAGATCACCGAGGCGCTCCAGATCCACCAGGACGTCTCCGACGACGAGGCCCGCGCGAAGGCGGTCGACCTCATGGACCGCGTCGGGATCGCGAACGCGAGCTCGCGGTTCGACGACTACCCGCACGAGTTCTCCGGCGGACAGAAGCAGCGCGTGATGATCGCGATGGCGCTCGTCGGGGACCCCGACCTGCTCATCGCCGACGAGCCCACGACCGCGCTCGACGTGACCGTCCAAGCGCAGATCCTGCGGCTCCTCGACGACCTCCAAGAGGAGTTCGAGATGGGAATCCTGTTCGTCACGCACGACCTCGGCGTCGTCGCGGAGATCGCCGACCGGATCGTCGTGATGTACGCCGGGAAGGTGATGGAGCGGGGCGGCGTCCTCGACATCTTCGATCATCCCGGGCATCCGTACACACAGCAACTGCTGGAGTGTTTGCCGGAGTTCGGGGGATCCGGCGGCGGCATTCCGGGGACGCTCCCGGACCCGCACGACCCGCCGGACGGCTGCCGGTTCGCTCCGCGGTGCGAGTACGCCGAGGAAGCGTGTCGCACCGGCGACCAGCCGGACGAGGTCGAGGTGGCGCCGGGCCAGGAGGTCTCCTGCGTCCACTACGGGCCGGGCGGCAACCCGTCGGTAGTCAGGAGCGACGGGCTCGGACCGGGCGACGGAGCGGCCGACGGCGACAGCGAGGTGGGTCCCGCCGATGACTGAGCCGCTGCTCTCGGTCCGCGACCTGAAGAAACACTACCCGATCCGGAAGGGGCTCTTCAACCGGAAGGTCGGCGCCGCCCGCGCCGTCGACGGGATCAGCTTCGACATCGAAGAGGGCGAAACGCTCGGACTCGTCGGCGAGTCCGGGTGCGGGAAGTCGACCGCGGCGAGTTCGGTGATCCACTTGGAGGAGCCGACCTCGGGCGAGGTCATCTTCAACGGGAACGGACGCGGGGGCGCGACGCGCGACCCCGACGGAACCCACCCCAACGACGTGACGCAGTTCGACGACGACGAGATGATGGCGTTCCGGCGGGGCGCCCAGATGATCTTCCAAGACCCGTCGTCGAGCTTCGACCCGCGGGTGTCCGTGGGGAACGCCGTCGGCGAGCTGCTCAAGGTACACGGGATGAGCGACCGCCACCGGCGTCGCGCCATCGTCGAGGACCTGCTCGAACGCGTCGGGCTCTCGGCGAGCGACTTCGACCGGTACCCGCACGAGTTCTCTGGCGGGCAGAAACAGCGGATCGCGCTCGCCCGGGCGCTCGTGTTGAACCCGGACCTCATCATCGCCGACGAGCCGGTGAGCGCGCTCGACGTCTCCATCCAGGCGGAGATACTCTCGCTGATCAACGACCTCCAAGACGAGTTCGGGCTGTCGCTTCTGTTCATCAGCCACGACATGTCCGTCATCCGCCAGATCTGTGACCGCGTGGCCGTGATGTACCTCGGCGAGATAGTCGAGATCGGCCCGGTGGAGGAGATCTTCACCGACCCGCAACACCCATACACCGAGGCGCTGCTGTCCTCGATCCCGACGCCGGACCCGCGCGCGAGCGTCGGCGGCATCGAGCTGAAGGGCACCGTGCCGAGTCCGACGAACCCGCCGAGCGGGTGTCGGTTCCACACCCGGTGTCACAAGGTGATCCAACCGGACGGCGTCGACGTCGATCAGGCTGACTGGCGCGGGCTGTTGAACTTCCGCGACAAGGTCAGCGCGGGCGAGGTCGACGTCGAACAGGTCCGCGAGAACATCGCCGCCGGCGGCTCCGACCCGACCGACGCGGAGGTCCAGACGGAGATCCGCCGGGAGTTCGACATCGGGGAGACCGTCGACGACCCCGACCTCGAACGGACCCTCTCGGAGGCGCTGGATCTCCTGATCGACGGGAACGACGAGCGGGCGGGAGAGGTCTTGCGAAACGCGATCACGACGCCGTGCGCCGAGACCGAGCCGGAACGGACGGTCCACACGCCGGACCACGAGTCCGCCTGTCTCCGACACAAGGGTCAGGCGGCCGCGGAGCCGAACCCCGCGGACGACTGATCCCGGCCGCGACCGAGCCGGGACCGCTCACTCGGTCGTCGACGCGAGCGACGCCGGGTCGATCCGCCGCGGCTCCGGTACTGGTTTTCCCGCCGGAGCGACCGCCACGTCGCCGCGAGACTCGTCGCCAGACGCGTCTCCGCCGCCCGTCGCCGCGAGCACCGCCGTTCCGCCGGCGGAGAGCGGGGCGACGAGGCCGGCGGCGAGCGCCGAGGGGTCGGAGAAGGGTGCTCTGAGGACGACTCGCGTCTCGTCTCCGATCCCGGCGGCCTCGACCGCGGCCGCGGCGCGCGAACAGAGGTCGCGGTGGCTGACCGACAGGTCCGCCCCGCGGACGACGGCGTCGTCGGGGGCGATGTCGCTCGGCGGCATCCCGGGGTTCTCGCTCCACAGCTCCTGTTCCCAGTGCGTGGTGTCGGGACGCTCGGGCGAGCCGCCGAAGGCGGCGAGGTTCGTTCCTGGCGCCGGATCGAGCGCGGCCGCGGTCGCGACCGGTGCGAGGACGACGCGGTCGCCGGCGTCGATCCCCGCCGCCGGGTCGAACCGGACCGGCGCCCCGACGGCGGCCGCGCCGAGGAACGCGAGCGTCGTGTGGAATCCCGGAATCGGCTCGACGGCCACGGTCGCGCCCGTCCGGACGCCGAGGTACCGGAGCACGTTCGCCGCCTTGTAGCCGTTCGTGATCAGGTCGTGGGAGGTCCGTTCCCGGCCGTCCGGCGTCACGAGCGCCACGTCGCGACTGCGTCGGTCGCGCGCGAGGAGTTCGCCGACGAGTTCCATACTCGGTTCTCGGAACGCGCGCGTCTTAACGCTGCGGCGTCCTGGAGGCGACCCCGCGGCCCGACCGGACTGCGTCGGGGCGGCGTCAGGGCGCGCCGGCGATCACCATCTTCGAGCCGTCGGCCGAGAAGGCGAGGTCGCGGGTGGACTCCGGGTCGACCCGGACCGCGTCGCCGGGCGCGAGGGCGACGGCGTCCCCGTCGACGGTGAGCGTCGCCTCGCCGTGGAGCAGCAGGTACACCTCCTCGTGGTCGGCGTCGCCGTGGTCGTGTTCCATCCCCTCCCAGCCGTCGTCGGCCTCGACGACGGTCACGCCGAGCCGCTCGCAGTCGAGCGCCTCTCGGAGGAAGAACATCCCGGGCGCGCGCGGTTCCACGTCGTCGTAGGCCGTCGTGTCGTAGCCCATGCGCTGACCGTCGCCGCGAGGGATCGAAAAGCTACGGGCCGTGAGGGAAGAGGCGCGGCGCCGCGAACGCCACTCAGAAGGAGCTTTTTAGCTTCTCGAAGAAGCCGCCGCCGACGTCGATGTCCTCGCCGCCGGCCTCCGCGAACGCCTCCAGCGCCTCGCGCTGCTCGTCGTTGAGCGACTCGGGCACGACGACGGCGACCTGGACGTAGAGGTCGCCGCGACCGCGACGACGGAGGCGGGGCATCCCTTTGCCCTGAAGCCGGAAGGTCTCGCCGCTCTGGGTCCCCGCGGGGACATCCATCTCGACCGTTCCGTCGACCGTCTCCACCTCGACGGTGTCGCCGAAGACGGCCTGCGGGAAGGATATCGCCTCGTTGACGCGGAGGTCGTCGCCGTCGCGCTCGAACCGGTCGCCGACGTCGACATCGACCTCGATGAGCAGGTCGCCTCTCGGGCCACCGTTCTCTCCGGGCGCGCCCTCGCGCTCCATCCGGAGGCTCTGCCCGGAGCGAATCCCGGCCGGGATCTCGACCGACAGCGTCGCCTCCTCGCGGACGACGCCGTCGCCGCCGCAGTCGGCGCAGTCCTCGCTGTACAGCTCGCCCTCGCCCTCGCAGCGGGGACACGTCGACGTCTGCTGGACGCGCCCGAGCGGCGTCTGCTGGACCTGCTGGACCTGCCCGCGGCCGTTACACTGCGGGCAGGTCTCCACGTCGGCGTCCGGGGGATGCCCCGCGCCGCCGCAGGTGTCGCACTCGGTCGGTCGCGTGAGCGTGACCTCCTTGGTCGCCCCGTTGAACGCCTCTTCGAGGTCGATCGTCAGTCCGGTCTTGAGGTCGCGCCCCTGCCGCGGGCGGTTGCCGCCGCCACCGCCGCCGCGGCCGCGACCGCCGCCACCGAAGAACTGGTTGAAGATGTCCTCGAACCCGCCGGCGCCGCCAGCGCCGCCGGCCCCGCCGAAGGGACCGCCGGCGCCGCCCGGACCGGCACCGCCGCCGGTCGCGCCGCGCTTGTCGGCCTGGGTGAACCGATCGTGGCCCATCTGGTCGTACTGCTGGCGCTTCTGCTCGTCGGTGAGCACCTCCTTAGCCTTCTGGATCTTCTTGAACCGCTCCTCGGCGTTCTCGTCGTCGCTGACGTCGGGGTGGTGTTCGGCGGCCTGCTTGCGGTACGCCTTCTTGATCTCCTCCTCGCTGGCGTCCCGCGACACGCCGAGGACGTCGTAGAAATCTTCGGTCATGCGTTGCGTTTGTTAATTGGTGTTGATCGACGGGTCGATTTAAGCGGCGGGGTCGAGGCGTCGAGCGTCGGGTGAGAGGGCGTTACTCCTCGTCGTCGTCTACGTCCTCGAAGTCGGCGTCGACGTACTCCTCGTCGTCCGCGTCGCCGCCGGGACCGGCACCGCCGGGGCCCGCCGCACCGCCCGGACCGCCCGGACCGCCAGCGCCGCCCATCCCGCCGGGACCGGCGCCGCCCGCGCCGCCCGGACCGGCCTGCGCGGCCTGTCCCTCGTACATCTGCTTGCCGATCTCCTGGAGCTCCTCGGTGAGCGCCTCGGTCACGGACTCGATCTCGTCGGTCTCGGCGTCCTCGTCTTCGAGCACGTCCTCGACATCCTCGATGGCCGCCTCGATGTCGGCGACGAGCTCGTCGTCGTCGAGCTCCTCCTCGTTCTCCTCGAGGAGCGTCTCGGCGCGCTGGATCGTCGTCTCGGCCTCGTTGCGGGCCTCGATCCGCTCGCGGCGGGCCTCGTCCTCCTCGGCGTGCTTCTCCGCCTCCTCCTGCATCTGGTCGATCTCCTCGTCGGAGAGGCCGACGCCGCCCTCGATGGTGATCGACTCGGCGTTGCCCGAGCCCTGATCCTCGGCCTCGACGTTGACGATGCCGTTCTCGTCGATGTTGAACGAGACCTCGATCTGCGGGGTGCCCGCGGGCGCCGGCGGGATGCCGGACAGCTGGAACGCGCCGAGCAGCTCGTTCTCCTCGGCGATCTCGCGTTCACCCTGGAACACGCGGACGTTGACGGAGGTCTGGTTGTCCGCGGCGGTCGTGAACACCTTCGACTCCTCGGTCGGGATCGTGGTGTTCTTCTCGATGAGCCGCTCGAAGAGGCCGCCCTTCACCTCGATGCCGAGCGAGAGCGGCGTCACGTCCAGCAGGACGATGTCGTCGACGTCGCCGGAGAGCACGCCGCCCTGGACCGCCGCGCCGAGCGCGACCGCCTCGTCCGGGTTGACGTTCTTCTTCGGCTCCTGACCGACGAGCTCCTCGACCTTCTCCTGCACCTGCGGCATCCGGGTCGAACCGCCGACGAGGATGACCTCGTCGATGTCCGACTTCGCGTAGTCGGCGTCGGCGAGCGCCTGCTCGGTCGGCTCGACGGTGCGCTCGATGAGGTCCGCGGTGAGGCTCTCGAACGTCGCGCGGGTGACGGACTGTTCGAGGTGGACCGGACCGCTGTCGGTCGCGGTGATGAAGGGGAGGTTGACTGTCGTCTCCTTCTTGTTCGACAGCTCGATCTTCGCCTCCTCGGCGGCGTCCTTCAGGCGCTGGAGCGCCTGCCGGTCGTCGCGGAGGTCGATCCCGTGGTTGTTCTGGAACTCGTCGGCGAGGTGGTCGATGAGCGCCTCGTCCCAGTCGTCGCCGCCGAGGTCGTTGTCCCCGTTCGTGGCGACGACCTCGTAGACGCCGCCGCCGAGGTCGAGGACCGACACGTCGAACGTGCCGCCGCCGAGGTCGTACACGAGGCCGGTCTGGTCGGACTCGTCGTCGAGCCCGTACGCCATGGAGGCGGCCGTCGGCTCGTTGACGATGCGCTCGACGTCGAAGCCGGCGATCTCGCCGGCGTCCTTCGTCGCCTGCCGCTGCTTGTCGTTGAAGTACGCGGGGACGGTGATGACCGCCTTCTCGACGTCGTCGCCGAGGTACTCCTCGGCGTCGCGTTTGATCTTCTGGAGGATCATCGCCGAGACCTGCTCCGGCGTGTACTCCTCGTCGCCGATCTCGACGGTGTAGTCGCCGTCGCCCATGTGCCGCTTGATCGACTGGATCGTGCGGTCGGGGTTCTGGACGGCCTGGTTCTTCGCCGGCTTGCCGACGAGGCGCTCGTCGTCGTCGGCGAATGCGACGACCGAGGGCGTCGTCCGGTCGCCCTCGGCGTTGGCGATGATCTCGGGCTCGTCGCCCTCCATCACCGCGAACGCGGAGTTGGTGGTACCGAGGTCGATACCGAGAATTTTGTTGCTCGCCATCTTGGTCACAGATAGCGGCTTGTTTCGGTTAAAGGTTACTAGACGCCGCGATCTCCCCGGGAGAAGAAAGCCGCCGCCGTCGTGCGTTTTCTCGATCGTGTGAGTCGCTCACATCGATGTTTTTATACCGATCCGCAAACGCAGCGCCGGTCTCGGGCTCGCGGACGCGAACCGGCCCGGACTCGCCGGCTCAGATCCCGCTCACGAGGTCTTCGAGGACCGCCTCGGGGTCGTCGGCCTTCGCGACGCCGGAGGCCAGCAGGACGCCGGCGGCCCCGAGGTAGCCGGCGGTCGACACGTCCTCGCCGGTGGAGACACCGGCGCCGCAGAACACGTCAACCGCGGGGTCGACGGCCTCGGCGGCCGCGACCGCGTCCTCGACGATACCCGGGTCCGCGGTGGCGACGGAGACATCGCCGCCGATGAGCTCCGGGGGCTCGACCGCGACGGCGTCAGGGCCGAGCGCGGCGGCGGCGCCGACCTGCGCGGGGTTGTTCGCGCAGACGATCGTCTCCAGGTCAGCGCGCTCGGCCGCGCGGACCGAACCGTCGATGTCGGCGAGCTTCAGTCGCTTCTCCGAGTGGTTGATCAGGGTCCCCTCGGCGCCGTTGTCGGCGGTGGCCTCGGCGAGCGTCGAACCCGTGTGCGAACCGTGCTCGTTCGGCGAGACGTGCTGCGCCCACGTCTCAACGCCCGTCTCGGCGACGCGGGCGAGGTCGGCCGCCTGCGGCGAGACGGCGATCCGCGCGCCGGACGCCTCGGCGACGTCGCGGGCCGCGGTCGCTACCTCGATCGGATCGCACGGGTACGCCTTGAGGTTCACCAGGATGAACATACCTCTACTCGGGGAGCGCGGCGCAAATAGGTTCGTGCTTCGCGACGCTCGCTCGGGGTCCCGTCGTTTCGACCCCTCACAACCCCGGGAACCGGGCGACCCGGGGGGCGGAGAGCAGAAACGACCTTATACCCCGATGCTGTGGGTCCGACAAGAGATGTCCCTCATCGAGCTCATCGCCGGCGTGGAAGCCCACGAGGCCACGCTGACCGTGTTCAACGCAGAACCGGCGGTTACGGAGGAGCTCCGGGAGTATTTCGCCGACCGCAACGTCCGGATCGTCGACGATCAGACCGCCTCCGGACCGGAGGCGTTCGCCGTGCTGGCGCGGGACGGCGAGTTCGTCACGGGCGTCACCGTGGACGAGCTGCTGCCGGGGCGGGGCGGAGACGAGGGGGAGACACCCGCGGAGCGAGGTGAGACGCCCGGCAACGTCGGGAAGCCGGTGTTGGATCACCTCGACGAGACGATGTTTACCTCCTACTCCCGCGAGGACATGGTCGCCGCGTCGCGGGAGATCGAGGACCGCGCCTGGCGGGTCGGCGACGGAGAGCTCCACGCGGGGTTCCAGACCCTCGACGTCCTCACCGGGGAGGCGGACACCTACGACCTGCTCGGCGAGAAGGACCGGCTCGACGTCCACGCGTACGCCGCCGCCGAGGGCGACGCACCCGACGTCGGCACCTACACGGTCCACGTCGGCGAGACCGCCGAGATCCGCGAGACGTGGTTCGTCGCGTACGACGGGGGCGGCTACGAGGACGCCAAGTGCGCGCTGCTCGCCGAGGAGCGCGCGCCCGGCGAGTTCTACGGGTTCTGGAGCTACGACCCCGAGACGGTCGACTACATCATCGACTACCTGACCGAGCGGTACGGCGGATCGGAGCAGACGGACGGCGGCGGCGCGACCGTCTGAGGGGCGGGAATAACGAGTACGGCGGGGCCGGAGCGTCGTCGCGGCTCAGTCCTTCCGCTTGACGACGTCGCCGAGCGTCATCGTGCCGGCGTCGTCCGTCTCCCAGTCGGCGTCGTCGGTCGACTGCCCCTCGACCAGCGAGATGTCGAGCGCGCGCTCGAGCTTGCGCTGGACCTCGTCGGTCGGGAGCGTGTCGGCGCGTTCGAGCTTGCGGATGAGGCTCGCCTTCTCGTTGAGCTGGTCGGCCAGCTCCTCCTGGCTCAGCCCGCGCGACTCCCGCGCATCGCGGATCAGCTCGTCGTAGTCGGTGGCGATCTCGTCCATGTCGTCGAACATGTCGCGGGGGCGAGTCGAGCTCCCCGACGAGCCGCCGGAGCCGGACGATCCGGACGACGAAGACGACTTCCCGGTGCTGGAGCTGGTGGAGTACTTGCCGCCGCCGGAGCTCGTCGACTCGTCGCGGACCTCGGTGCCGAAGTCCGTACACGAGCTACAGAGCTCCAGCTCGGCGCCTTCGACCTTCGTCGTCGTCAGCGAGGCCTCCTCGGCGCCGCACATCTCACACTGGGGCATACGCGACGCTAGCGCTCCCGATGGTATAAAGGGTGTGCCGCGGCGCCGGGCGCGGGTCACGCCGGCGAGGCCCCGACCGCAATCGTGCCGCTGTCGGTACCGACTTGTCGCCGCGGCCGGCAGGACTGGTATGGACGTCCACGTCACGCGCTCGACCCTGCGAGGGACCGCCCGCGCGCCGCCGTCGAAGAGCTACACCCACCGCGCGCTGCTCGCCGCCGGCTACAGCGACGGCGCGACCGTCGAGTCGCCGCTGGTGTCCGCGGACACGCGAGCGACCGCCCGCGCCGTCGCGGCGTTCGGCGGTTCGGTCGCGCGCGCCGGAGACGGGAGTTCGACCGCCGAAGGCGAGCCCGACCTGACGGGCGCCGACGCGCTCTCGGTCGAGGGGTTCGGCGGCCGCCCCGCCGTCCCCGACGACGTGATCGACTGCGCGAACTCTGGGACGACGATGCGGCTGGTCACCGCCGCGGCCGCGCTCGCGGACGGCACCACCGTCCTCACCGGGGACGAGTCGCTCCGCTCGCGCCCGCAGGGTCCGCTCCTCGACGCGCTCGCCGACCTCGATGTCCGCGCGGAGTCGACGCGGTCGAACGGGCAGGCCCCGCTCGTCGTGACCGGCCCGCTCGCCGGCGGCGAGGTCGCCATCCCCGGCGACGTCTCCTCGCAGTACGTCACCGCGCTGCTGATGGCGGGCGCCGTCACCGAGGAGGGGATCGAGGTAGAGCTCACGACCGACCTCAAGTCGGCGCCGTACGTCGACATCACGCTCGAACTGCTCGCCGACTTCGGCGTCGAGGCGACCCCGGTCGACGAGGACGGCGATCCGCTCGACGGTGCCGCGGGCGCCGCGGGGTTCTCGGTCCCGGGCGGACAGACGTACGCGCCGAGCGACGAGACGTACGCGGTCCCCGGCGACTTCTCCTCTATCTCCTACCTCCTCGGCGCGGGCGCGGTCGCGGCCGCGCCCGGCGAGCCGCTCCGGATCGAGGGCGCCCGGCCGAGCGCGCAGGGCGACGCCGCGATCGTCGAGATCGTCGAGCGCATGGGCGCGCCCGTCGACTGGGACCGCGAGGCCGGCGCGATCGCGGTCGAGCGCAGCGATCTCTCCGGCGTCACCGTCGACGTGGGGGGAACGCCCGACCTGCTCCCGACGATCGCCGCGCTCGGCGCGGTCGCGGACGGGGAGACGCGGATCGAGAACTGCGAGCACGTCCGCTACAAGGAGACCGACCGGGTGTCCGCGATGGCCGAGGAACTCGAAAAGCTCGGCGCCGAGACGACCGAAGGGCGGGACGTACTCATGATTCACGGAGGCGAAAGCGATCTCGTCGGGGCGACCGTCGACGGCCGAGCCGACCACCGGATCGTGATGGCGCTGTCCGTCGCCGCGCTGGCGGCCGAGGGGACGACGACCGTCCGCGGCGCCGAACACGTCGATGTCTCCTTCCCCGGCTTCTTCGACGCGATGGCCGACCTCGGGGCGACCGTCGAGCGCGGGGACGCGCGGGGAAGGGAATAGTTATAGCCGTTCGCAATCCACACAATAGTATATGGTGGCAGACAGCAGATGAGCGGTGACCCGGCGTCGAACGGAGCGGCGGACGGACCGAACGCGGCGGTCGTCGTCGGCGTCGTGTTCTCGGCGATCGTGGTGCTCACCGTGATCGCGTACACGGTGACTGTGACCACGGTCAACCTGCTTGCCGTCGACCTGCTCGCGTACCCGGTCGGCGGGGTCGCGCCGTTCGTCGTGATCACTGGGGCCATTCTCACGATCCCGATAATGATTCCGACCGCGCTGATCTCGATGAAGCGACTCGGCTGACCGCGGTCGCGGCGTCATCCGGTCACCGCTCGAAGCGCGACGGTCGCCGCCGAATCCGGACCGACGGCTACACAAGCCCACCGGACCGACACACGCGTATGGACGACATCGACGTCGAGCCCGTCGACCGGGTCGACGAGGCCGACGACGACACCACGGTCGAGCCCGCGGAGACGGACGAGGAGCTGACCGTCGACGAGGAGCTTGCCGATCTGCCCGCGAGCGTCGACGCGCCCGACTACGTGCTGTACGGCGGGAAGGGCGGCGTCGGAAAGACGACGATGGCGGCCGCGACGGGGCTCGCCTCGGCCGCGGGCGGCGTCCGGACGCTCGTCGTCTCGACCGACCCCGCGCACTCGCTGTCGGACACCTACGAGACCGAGATCCCCGCCGAGCCGGCGCGCATCCGCGAGGACGTGCCCCTGTACGCCGCCGAGATCGACCCCGACGCCGCGGTCGACGAGGGGATGTTCGGGGCGGACGGCGACCCGCTCGGCGGGCTCGGCGAGATGGGCGACGCGATGGGCGGCATGGGCGGCGAGGGGCCGATGGGCGGCGCCGAGGGCGAGGACGGCGAGGGGCTCGGCGGACTCCTCGGCGGCACGATGCCCGGCGCCGACGAGGCGGCGGCGATGCGCCAGCTGCTGGAGTACCTCGACGACCCGCGGTTCGACCGCGTCGTCGTCGACACCGCGCCGACCGGTCACACGCTCCGCCTTCTCCAACTGCCGGAGATCATGGACTCGATGCTCGGGCGCGTGATGAAGCTCCGGCAGCGCTTCTCCGGGATGATGGACGGGATCAAGGGGATGTTCGGCGGCGGCGAGGACGACCCCGACCCCTCGGCGGACCTCGAGGAGCTCCGCGAACGCATCGAGCGACTCCGAGCGGTCCTGCGCGACCCCGCGAAGACGGACTTCCGCGTCGTGATGATCCCCGAGGAGATGAGCGTCGTCGAGTCCGAGCGGCTCGTCGCGCGGCTCGACGAGTTCGGAATCCCGGTGAACACGCTCGTCGTCAACCGTGTGATGGAGGGCGTCGGCGACGTGACCGGCGGGAACGGGGCCGGGATCGACCCCGACTGGGTGGTCGAGCCCAACCCCGACACCTGCGAGTTCTGCGCCCGCCGGTGGGAGGTCCAGCAGAGCGCGCTCCGCCAGGCGACGGACCTGTTCCGCGCCCGGGACGTGAAGCGGGTGCCGCTGCTCGCGAACGAGGTCCGGGGTGAGGCCGCGCTGCGGGTCGTCGCGGCCTGTCTGGACTGAGCGGTCCGACTACGGCTCACGTCCGGCGCTACTCGGTCGCGCTCCCGAAGATCCGGTCCCGGACCAGCTCCGCGACGCCCGCGAGGTGCGCCTGTCCGAACAGCCCGACCAGCACCGCGCCCGCGGTGTTGTACATGAGATCGAGCACGGTGTCGTCGAGCCCGTGCTGCGCGAGCGGCATGTCGATGCCGGTCTCGGTCGCGACGATGTCTAAGCCGAACTCGAACAGCTCCCAGAGCACGCCGAACGCGAGGACGATGAGGACGATGAAGACGAACGCGAACCGCGACGGGATCCGGATCCCGTCGCTGTGGAGGTCGACTGCCCGGAGCGTCGTGTAGCCGACTGCGGCGACCAGGGAGGCCGACAGCGCGTGCGTCATGTGGTCCCACCACTCGACGCGGGCGTAGAACCCGGCCGAGCCGACCGTGTGGAGGAACACGGCCGTCGTGATCCACAGGGCGAGCCACGGGTCGAGCGGGAGGTCGTACCGGCGCTCGAGCGCCGCGGGGACCAGCGTGACGAGGAGCGCAATGACCCCGTTGCTTACTGCCTTCTGCTCGCCCGCGAGGAAGCCGTACGCGACGATGCCGACGAGCAGGACCTGCATCGCGCCCGTGAGTCGACGCTGCGACGCGAGCGACAGCCGAGGGAGCAGCGTCATCGCCGCACCACCCGGCGGATGACGCGACGGAGGAGGCGTCCCCGGCGGCGGAAGTAGCCGTCGAAGAGGAGTCCGGCCGCGATCCCGGCCAGCGTGACGTACATGTACTCGGTCATCAGCGCGTCGTTCGTCGTCAGGTACGCGGTGCCGACGCGCTGGTCGAGGTTCCAGCGCAGCACCGTCCACACCGCCGCCGTCGCCAGCGTCGTCATCACGACGAAGGCGACCGCGAACCAGTGGGTGAGCCGCAGCGACGTGAACATGTGGAGGTCGACGGCGATCACGAGCGCCAGCGCCGCGATGGCGACGTACGCCGCGAACGTCCCTAACTCGCCGCCGAGGAGCGCGCCCACGAGGACCGGGAGCAGCGCGAGGCCCACCAGCTCGGCCGGGAGCATCGTCCGCCAGTCGCGAGCCGCGACCGTGGGCGCGAGCAAGACGCCGCCGAGTCCGACCGCGATCGCCGCCGACAGCAGGTCGTAGTCGAGCGCGCTCTCGACGAGGACCCCGCCCAGGACGGCGATCATCGCCCACGCGACGAGGGCGTTGAGCCGGCCGTCGCGGATCAGCTGCGTGAGTCTGTCCTCGACGGATCCCAGCGTGCCGGCGAGTTCTTCGCCGGACTCCCCGTCGCCGACGCTCGCGTCGGAGCCGGTCTCGGCGTCGCGGCGTCGGTCTCCGTCCATGTCCGGTACCGAGGCCGGGGAGGATTATAAGCTGTCGCTCCGGATCAGCGGTGGGCGCGACGGTGTACGGCGGCGAACGGGTCCCGAGACCGGCGGCGAACGGACGCGCTTTTATCTTCCACGGCCGTGTTGTCGGTATGAACTGTCGGCGGTGTGGGACCCCGTTAGAGAAGCCGGGGGACTACTGTTTGACCTGTAACACCGCCAACGCCGACGCGGTCGTCGCCGAGTTCGACGCCGACCGCGCGCACCTGACGATGTTGGACGAGGACGCCGTCGTCGGCGAGACGACGATCACCACGCGCCCGGAGGACACCGAGCGCCTGACGGAGGTCCAACTGCGGAACTTCGCGGGGCGCGTCGCCGACGAGATCCGACGCAAGCGACCGGAGACCGTCTACGCCGCCGGCGAGCGCGAGCCGCTCCGCGAGACGCGCGCGCAGCTCCACCACGAGTTCTACCGGGTGCCCGACGGCGGCGCCGGCGGGAGCGACCGAGACGGGACAACGTCGAGCGACCCCGCAGACGACGGCGGGAAGCCGGACGTGAGCCCCCTCGTAGAGTGGGTGCTCGACCGTCGCGGCGACCGGTCGCTGGCGGTGGTCGAGACCCCGCCGCGCGAGAAGATCGGCGGGTCGCACTCGACGCTCATCGGCGACCGCAAGGGGCGGAAGGCCGTCCAGACCGTCGCGGAACACCCGCACGTGAAGA
>NZ_NEWI01000002.1:0-56835 GCF_002135005.1 Halorubrum sp. SD612
GAAAGACGGTTTTCGTGATGAGTATATAAACGACGGTTGGATGGTTTCACACTATCTGTAAAGTGAGGGTAGAAGCTGTCTATCGCTAGATCTCTGCGCTCGTTTACAGAGCTGATCTAACTCATTAACGTCCGTGGGCTTTTTCGACGTATAGCGAGCAGCGAGGGCGTTGACGCGCGACCGCTAGGCTTAAACGCTCCACAGCGACAGCTCCGGATCAGTCCGAGAAACCGCCGATATCGCCTGCCGGACAGCGCGAGAGGTCGCTTCGTACCGGTATCCGATCGACAGCAGCGGGTCGTCGGCCCGCCGCACCGAATGCGCGGACAGTGATCGTCTCGGCGCGAGTCCTATCAGTACTAATAGTTTCGTCAGTAAGTTTATCAGTTCTGTCGCTGAACCCAAGTGTAATGGGCGGACCGAACGGCACGGTACGGCTGTTCTGTGGCGAGCAGCCGTCGGTCCGCGACGGAGTCGACTCGGACCGTGTCGTGTCCGTCCTGTTTGGGACCGACGTGGAAAGGTGGCGGAGCGGCTGGGATCGAGCGCGAGCGAGACCGCCCGACAGAGAGGCAGTAGTGGACGTGAACGACATCGCTCGGAGCGGGACCGCCGCGTCGACGCAGGTCGTACCGAACAACGGCCTCGCTTACACGGTCCTCGGCCGGACCGTGGAAAGCGAACGGGTTTTCGACGCCGTCGCCGACCACTTCGACGGCGTCCCCGATGGCGCGATCGATGTGGTGGTCGACGACCTCGCGCCCGTCGCCGCCCGGGAAGGCGTCGACTCGGCAGTCGCGTTCGTGGACCGTCTCCTCGAGCGGTTTGTGGGGAGAGTGGGTCGGATTTCGATGGGGTGCTCGTTCGAGATCCCCGTGGAGTTGCTGTCACGAGTCGGCGCCCGCGCCGATGTCGTCGTCGGGCCCGACGCGGAGGCGGTGACGGCGGTCGAACGGCTCTCCCGCGAGGATCCCACGACGTTCGGGTACGTCCGTCGCCACTGGGTGGAGGCCAAACGCGGCATCGAGATGTGCGACCGAAACTACCCGCAGTCGAAGCAGGTACACGCCGCGCTGGCGGACCCGGAGACGACGCCGCGAACGCTGGGGGCGACGCTGTCGGGGATGGTCACGCTCGGCGCGCTCGAAACGTGGGGAGACACCGTCGGCCCGACCCGGTACGATCTCACCGCGTACCGGCCGAAACGGACGTGGGCGCTCGGTGCGGCGATCGCGACGGGCGTCTCAGACGACTGAAGGCGGGGTCGTACCGCAGTAGACGCGCTACTCTTTTGATCCGTCCCGAGCGTCCGCCTCCGCGACGCGTTCGAGGTCGGCATTCACCACAGTCCCGTTCGGCTCCAGCGTCACGCTCCCGAGCGATGCGGTCTCGCCCGTGTCGTACCGCGCGGCGACGGCCTCCAGCGTCGCTTGTCGGTCGAGCCGCTCCCACACGGCCTCCGCGATGAGCGACTGGAACGCCTCTGGGTCGGTCCATCCGGCGTCGATATCTGAGGGAACACCGACGACGACGCGCAGTTCCGTTTCGGTGACGCGGATGCCGACGCCGAACGTGTCCGCACACATGTGTGCCGGTTCGCGTCGCGGAGTGAAATCACCGTCGGCGTCGGTCGCTGACCGAGGAGCACGGGAGTATCTGCGTCGCGTCGGTCGATCGGCTCTCGAAAGCCGTAAGCAGTCGCCGTTCGAAGCGTCGTGAAACCCGATGACCTCGAACCCGGCGGTGTCACCCAAGGCGGCGCTGGCGACGGCGGTCGCGGCCGTGAGCGCGGGCGCCATCCTCGTCCGTCTGAGCGAGGCGCCGAGTTCGGTCGCCGCGTTCTATCGGGTGTTGTTCACGACGGTGCCGCTGGGGGCGGTCGCTGCGTGGCGGTATCGAGCGGATCTCGCGCGGATCCGGCCCCGCGATCTCGCGTTCGCGGCCCTGTCCGGGGTCGCGCTCGCGGTTCACTTCGCCGCGTGGTTCGAGAGCCTCCGGTGGACGAGCGTCGCCGCGAGCGTGACCCTCGTTCAGGCGCAACCGGTGTTCGTCGCGCTCGGCGCCTGGCTGCTGTTGCGCGAGCGCGTTACCCGCCGCATGGCGGCGGGTATCGCCGTCGCGGTGGGCGGGATGGTGTCGATGTCGTTCGGTGACTTCCTCAGCGGCGTGGCGGTCGGCCCCCGTCCGCTGTACGGAAACGCGCTGGCGTTGACCGGGGCGGTCGCCGCCGCGGGCTACGTGTTGGCCGGGCGGTCGCTGCGGCAACGCATCTCGCTCGTCCCCTACGTCACGGTCGTGTACGGCGTCTGCGTGCTCGTCTTGCTCTCGTTCGTCCTCGCGGCGGGACATCCGCTTACGGGATACCCGCCTCGGGAATGGCTCCTGTTCGTCGGCCTCGCGGCCGGTCCGGGGCTACTCGGCCACACCGTTCTCAACTGGGCGCTCGCACACCTCGAGTCGAGCGTCGTCTCCGTCTCGCTGCTCGGCGAACCGGTCGGGGCGACGCTGCTCGCCGTCGCGTTCCTGTCGGAGACTCCGACGCCGGCGACGGTCGTCGGCGGGTGCGTCGTTCTCTTGGGGATATACGTCACGGCGGCCGCTGACCGGTGACAGCGTTTTCAGCGTCGATATTTTGGGGTAAACGTTGAAACCGTCTGGCCGGTTGATTAAGATATGGACCGGCGAACGGTCGTCGCGTTTGTAGGAGACAATGCCCGCGCGAGCGACCGCGTAACGCGCGCAGTCGACGCCGCTTGGAAGGGGCCCGACGGACCGACGGTTCGGACGTTCGCCCCGGCCGATCTGGGTGAGGAACGCGACGACGGGGGCCCGCTGAACGACACCTGCGGTGTCGTCGTCACCGCCGCGGCGGCGGCCGACGACGCGGTAACGGAGCGGCTCGCGGCGCTCCCGTCGAACGTGCCGGTGATCGCGCTCGTCGAGGACGCGACGACGGAGACGATCCGCGCCCTGCTGGCGGCCGGCGTCGACGACGTGGTCACCGTCGACGACTGGGCGCTGTCCCCCGACGAGAGCGACGCCGTCCGGTCGCTCGCCGAACGCCTCGCGGGACTGTTAGAGCCCGACCGCGTCCAGCTCGGAACCGACGATGTCGCTCGCCTCTCTGAGGTCTTGCTCGACGCCGGGACGACGCTGATGAGCACCCGCACCGACGAGGTCGGAACGAAGATCGAGTGGACGATGGAGAACGTCGGCGAGCACGCCGAGCTCAACCGGATAATCTGTTATCGAGAGGAGGACGGGCAGTTCGTGCCGGCGTACAGCTGGTGTCCCGACGGCTTCGACCCCGCCCCGAGGCGGTTCGATGACTTCCCAGACCCCGACCAGCTGTCGACGTTCGGCAACGTCGCTCGGGGGGCGGCTCCTCCGCGCGGTGAAGACGTCTCGACCGCTGACACTGACGAGGCGGGTCCGCCGGCGACGGTTCACGTACCGCTCGTCGTCGACTGGGAGCTGAGCGGAATCGTCGCTTTCGAGTCCGACGACTACCGGACGTGGACCGACGACGAGGTCGACCTGTACCGTACTCTCGGGGATCTGGTCGCGCACACGATCGCGCGCAACGACCGTCGGGCGGCGCTCCGCCGACAGGCGGAACAGCTCGAGCAGTTCAGTGCGGTCGTCTCACACGATCTCCGGAATCCGCTAAACGTGCTCTCGGGGTACCTGTCGCTCTCCGAGGACGAGCTGACGCCGTCGCGATACGATGCCATGAGCGGCGCGGTCGACCGCATGGAAACGCTGATCGACGATCTGCTCATGCTCGCGCGGCGCGGGGAGGCGATCGGCGAGACGGAGTCGGTTCCGATCGAGGCCGTCGCGAAAGACGCGTGGGCGTCCGTCCGGTCGCCCGAGGCGACGCTCACTATCGCGGATGAGGTCGGTCAGGTCGAGGCCGACCCGGGACGACTCCGGCAGGCGCTGGAGAACCTCTTCCGGAACGCGATCGATCACGCGGGCCGGGATGTGGCGATAGAGATCGGCCCGCTCACCACGGAGGACGGCCGCCGCGGGATGTACGTCGCGGACGACGGTCCGGGGATACCGGTCGAACTCGCCGACACGGTCTTCGACTCCGGCGTCTCGTCCGCCGACAGCTCAGGGATCGGGCTGGCGATCGTCGACCGGATCGTGGAGGCCCACGAGTGGGACATCGAGGCCCGAAACGACGACGGCGCGGTCTTCGAGCTCACGTTCGGCGCGAGCGCGACGCAGGTCGCGTCGGCGTAGCGGATTCGCTCGGTGTCGGCGGCGGCTCCGTGACGCCGTTATGCGTCGGAGAACCGGTCGACGGTGCGCCGGTGACGGTCTCGGAACATGCCCTCGAACCCGATTTTCGCCGCGGGTCCGACGAAGTCGCCGAGCGGGCCGAGCGGCAGTCGATACGCGACCGTATCGACGAGCAGGGTCTCGTCCCCGTCGGCGTAGAACGCGTGGGTGTGCTGCCACCGTCGGAACGGTCCGTCCTCCATCTCGTCGACGAACCGCGCGGAGCGCTCGGGCGGGGTCTCCCCGTCGGGGTCGCGCTCGACGATGCGCGAAGTCCACCGCTGACGCGGGCCCGCTCCGAACGGTCGGACCGACATCTCGATCGCCGATCCGGCGACGAGAACCCCCGGATCGGACTCGCCGTCCGGTCCCTCCACGCCGTCGATGTGGAGGCGCATCCAGTCGGGGGTGAGTTCGCGCAGTCCGTCGACCGTGGAGTGGAATGCCCACACGTCTTCGACCGGAGCGGGCACCCGAATCGTCCGCCTGTACGTCGGCATACGTCCGGTACGGTGCGGTCGGACAAAAAGCCGTCCACGGCGGGCCGCGACCGAAACTCGCATGCCTGCGCGCGCGCTGATCGAATACGATGGAACGCGGGGCGATCGACGTCGGCGATCTGGCTGGACCGTTCGACCTTCAGGCGACCCTCGAAAGCGGCCAGAGTTACCTCTGGAACCGGTCCGACGGCGACACGTATGACGAACTTCACGCGCACGGCGGCGACGCGTGGTACGAGACCGTCGTCGATCCGATCCCCGGGGTGACTGACGAGCGCGTCGCGGTGCGGGTCCGACAGGAGGGAGGCGTCCACGACGGCACCCTCCGCTGGGAGGCGTCGACGGACGTTGAGCCGCTGTTGACGCACCTGCTCCGGCTCGACGACGACCTCGACGCGATCCTCGACGCCACGCCAGATCTGCCCCTGCTGGAGCGCGCGTACGACGCCTACGAGGGAATGCGACTGACCCGCGACCCGGTCTTCCCGTGTCTGATCTCGTTCATCTGTTCGGCCCAGATGCGGGTTGCCCGGATCCACGGGATGCAGCGCCGGCTCCGAGAGACGTACGGGGACGCAGTTCGACTCGACGACGAGACGTATCGGGCGTTCCCGACGCCCGAGCAGCTGGCGGCGCGGACGGAGGACGAACTCCGTGATCTCTCCTTGGGCTACCGCGCGCCGTACGTCCAGCGGACCGCGGAGATGGTCGCGACGGGCGAGGCCGACCTCTCGGAAGCGGCCGATCTCCCCTACGAAGAGGCCCGCGAGTCGCTCACGCGGTTCGTCGGCGTCGGTGACAAGGTCGCCGACTGCGTACTGCTGTTCTCGCTGGGATTCCTGGAGGCGGTGCCGTTGGACACGTGGATCCGCACCACCATCGAGGAGTATTACCCCGACTGCGACCGCGGGCGCTACGCCGCGACCTCCCGCGCGATCCGCGAGCGCTTCGGGGGCGAGTTCGCCGGCTACGCCCAGACGTACGTGTTCTACTACCTCCGCGCCGGCGGCGAGTGACCGGCGCGGCGCCCGGAGTCCGGCGCGGCCGAAGTTTGATACTCGTTCGCGTGGTACGCACAAACGTGATGGACTGTCGAGTCGTCGTCGAGGCCGCGGTCCCGGTGTACGACGTGGAGACCGCCGACGAGGCGGTCCGGATCGCCATCTCGAAGACCGGTGAGATGCTCAACCCGGACCTCAACTACGTCGAGATCGACACCGGGACCCGGACGTCGCCGAGCGGCGAACCGCTCGATCCGGCGTTCGTCGCGGCCGACGAGGCGCTCGTCGCCTTGGAGCTCCGGATGGACGTGTTCAACGTCGACCGCGGCGAACACGCCAGCCGCGTCGCGCGAAAGGAGATCGGGAAGCGACTCCGCAACATCCCGCTGAAGGTCCTTACCGTCACCGAGATCGGTCCCGAAGAGAGCGACCGCGCCGACGACGCGTCGACCGCGACAGGAAAGTCAGCGTCGGGCGACGAGGAGTCGAGCCGCAGCGACGGATCGGCACTCAGCGGCGGCGAGAAGCACGAGGAGTTCTGAGCCGGTCGCCTCCGTGCTGCCGGCTCTCGACGGGAGCGGCCGCGACGCTGGTCGGCGTTTGGTGCGGTCGGCGAGGAGCGGTACGCGGTAAACGTTTCAGTCGGCCGTCGGGGCCAGCGGCTCCGATTCGGACGACTCCATCGGCTCAGTGATTCCCTCTGTCAGCTTGAAAACGGCCGCCTTGTGGTCGGTCTTGGATTTGTGGATCGACGTCGGTTTCACGCCCAGTTCCTCGTAGGCTTCGAGGTCAACGTCGTCGTCCCAGAACTCGCACTGTTTTCGTACCTCCGCGAGGAGACCGTGAAGATGGATGAGTTCCTGCTTCTTCATGAGTACCAGTCCTTTGCTACCGGAGGTTTATATTATTATCTTGAGTAACGTTACCACACTATCCGCGTATTTCGCGAGTAGCAACGCGGAGAAGTGGGTTCTCGATAGATCGTTCAGGATCGTTTCCCGCGATCCGTCGCTACCCGAGGTCGACGACGATCAAAAAGTCGTTCGCGAGACGCCGACCGTGTGCGGTCGGGGCTCCGGTCTCAGGGGTGGTCGAGCCCCCGACCCGGCACGGCGCTACTGGAACTGTCTGACGGCTTCGAGGTCGCGCTCGGTTCGCATGAACTCGGTCAGGCGCCGCGTCGCGTGACACGCCGGACAACTGAAGTTAGACCGCAGGTCCTGAAGCTCGGCCGGGTTGTCCTGCCACTCCTTGCCGCACTCCGGACAGACGAGTCTGACGAACGCATCAACCATGTCACCCTGTACAGTCGGCCGCGTTAAAAACGTGGGTGGCGATCGGGGGTCGAGTGTCGAGCCCGACGAGACCGACATCGAACCGAGTTCCTGACGGCGCCTCAGGCGCTCGCGGCGCCGCTCGCGTCGAGGAGCTCCTTGTATCGATTCCGGATGGTGACCTCGCTGATGTCGGCGACCTCCGAGACCTGACTCTGCGTCACCTTCTCGTTCGACAGGAGCGCGGCGGCGTAGACGGCGGCGGCGGCCAGTCCGACCGGCGACTTACCGCTCGTGATCCCGGCGTTCGCGGCGTCGTCGAGCAGTTCGCGTGCGCGCCGCTCCGTCTCCTCCGAGAGGCCGAGCCGCGAGACGAACCGCGGGACGTAGCTCGTCGGGTCCGCCGGCTGGACGCGCAGTCCGAGCTCGCGGATGACGTACCGGTACGTCCGCGTGAGCTCCATCTTCTCGACGCGGGAGACCGTCGTGAACTCGTCGAGGCTCCGCGGGTTCCCCACCTGCCGGGCTGCGGCGTACAGCGAGGCCGTCGCGACGCCCTCGATGGACCGGCCGGGAAGCAGGTCCTCGTCGAGCGCGCGGCGGTAGATGACGCTCGCGGTCTCGCGGACGTTGTCGGGGAGGCCGAGGGCGCTGGCCATGCGGTCGATCTCGCCGAGCGCCTGCTTGAGGTTGCGCTCCTTGGAGTCGCGGGTGCGGAACCGCTCGTTCCACGTCCGCAGCCGTTGCATGCGGCGTCGCTGTCGGCCCGAGAGCGACTTGCCGTAGGCGTCCTTATCCTGCCAGCCGATGTTCGTCGAGAGCCCCTTGTCGTGCATCATGTTCGTCGTCGGAGCGCCGACCCGCGACTTGCTGTCCCGCTCGTTCGAGTTGAACGCGCGCCACTCCGGCCCGCGGTCGACCGAGTCCGCCTCGACGACGAGCCCGCAGTCGTCACACACCGTCTCGCCGTGCTCCGTGTCGGTCGCGAGCCGACCGCCGCACTCGGGGCAGGTCGTGGTGCGCTCGCGCTCGCTCTCCGTCGGCTCCGCGACGGCCGCCGACTCCGACGCCCTCGTTCGCGTGCGCTCGCCGCCCGCGGACGCGTCCGCGGAGTCCGCCCGTCCTTCCCGTTCCGTGCCGCCGTCGCTGTAGGTATGTGTCTCTGTCATGGGTGTGTTCCGACGATCCCCCGACGAAAATACAGCGAGGTCCGCGAATCGCCAGCTCGTTAACGTATAGTTAGTCGCAAAAGTATATAAATATATCTATAATTGAGCGCGGCGTTGCGACCGGAAGCGGCTTCATACGTCGGTGTACGCGGATATGTGACCTCGACCTCGTCCTATCCGCGATCGGTGATGTCCCGGAGCGGAGTCGTGCGACCGTATTTATACTTCACTCTCAGTGACCGCCCCCACGCAGCGAGGCCGGTCCTCGACTCAAGGGGCCGGTCGGCGCCCCACCCGAGGTCCGTGTGCCTGAGAGGCCACCGGGTACAGCGTCGACCTCGCTCGCACCGTCGACCGTCACCGCTCGTCGACCGCGGCGCGCGCGAGCGCGCCCGCCAGCACCTCGGTCGCCGCGGCGCAGTCGTCCCAGTCGGTCCACTCTCGGGGGTTGTGCGAAATCCCGTCGCGGGACGGAGCGAACAGCAGCGACGCGTCCGTGACGCGCGCGACCCGCATCGTGTCGTGCGCCGCGCCCGAGTGGAGGTCGATCGCCTCCCGCCCGGCGGCGTCGGCGGCGCCGTGTGCGGCCCCGCGGAGCCGGTCGCTCATCGGCGTGGGCGCAACGTCGAACGGTCGCTCGAACGCGGTCTCGACGCCCCGCTCGCGCTCCAGCCGCGCGAGCGAGTCGCGCGCGGCCTCGACGATCGCCTCCATGGATCCGGCCTCGACGTCGCGGATATCCACGCCGGCCTCGACGCGGCCGGGAACCACGTTCGTCGCGTTCGGCGCGACCGACAGCGACCCGACGGTGCCGACCGCCGAGGGCGACGAGGACGCCACGACCTCGTTCGCGGCGGCCTCGACGTCTAACACGAACTCGCTCGCGGCCGCGAGCGCGTCGGTCCGCTCGTCCATCGGAGTCGCGCCCGCGTGGTTCGCCTCGCCTTCGATCGTCGCTTCGCAGTGGGTGATCCCGGTGATCGTCGTCACGACGCCGACCGCCGCGCCCGCTTCCTCCAGCGTCGTGTCCTGCTCGATGTGGATCTCGTAGAACGCCGCCCACGACGCGGGATCGAGCGTCGTCGGGTCGCCGTCGTCGTCGGTCGGCGTGGCGGCGTCGACGGCGTCGCCCCCGCGGTAGCCGATCCGGTCGAGCGCCTCGCCGAGCGTCTCTCCGCCAGCGTTCGACAGCGCGAGCGCGTCGTCGAGCGCCGTCTCGCTGGTCGCGACCGACGAACCGAGGAGCCCGTTGCCGAAGCTGCCTCCCTCCTCCTCGGTGAAGCTGACGACGGCAACCGGTCGGTCCGGCTCGGCCCCTGCGTCGCGCATCGCGCGGACCGCCTCCAACGCGGCGTACACCCCGAGCGGGCCGTCGAAGATCCCGCCCTCCGGCACGCTGTCGAGGTGGCTCCCCGAAACGACCGGAGCCGCCTCGGGATCGGCGCTCGCCGGGACCCACGTCCCGAGGACGTTTCCGACCGCGTCGACCGCGACGTCAAGACCGGCGGCTCGAAGCCGTTCGACCAGCCGGTCCCTGGCGCGACGGTTCGCCTCGGATCCAGTGCGATTCGTTCGCGCGTGCGCGTCCGGATCGCCCGTTTCGACGCGGCCGAACGCCGCATTCGCCTCGATGTCCGCGCGGAGCCGGTCCGCGTCGACTGGGAGCGTCATACCTGAGCCGGGCGCTCCGCAATCAAAACGGTTCGGGCTCCGGCGGTCGCGTCGAGGCGGGTGTCCGGGCGGTCACCTCCCGAGTGGCCTTCACTCCCCGCGCCGCGCGAGCCAGTAGCCGGCCGAGCCCAGCCCGAGTCCGGCCGCGAACACGCGGCTCGCCGCCTTCCCGTCGATCGACCGCTCGGCGGCGACGCCGAGCGCCGCCCACGCCAGCGCGATCCCGAGGCTTCGTGCCGGGCCGCCGCGGAACCGCCGACAGCCCGCGGTCGCCCGCGCGTGACGGTAGAGGTAGCCGACCGCGAAGCCGGTCGCGAACGGTGCCGCCGGAACCCCCTCGGTGTCGGTCCGCGACAGCGCGAGCAGCGCGAGGCCGCAGCAGAGCTCGGTCGTGGCACCCGCTGCGCGCACGACACCAACCATGCGTACCGTTCACATCCGTCACTCATAGCCGTTTCGCCGGGAGCGCCTTCTGATCCCGAAGACACTTTGCGCGCGGCGTTGTGGTGTCAGCCGACATGTCCCCGTTGCTCCTCCAAGGCGCGGCGGCCGGTATCGCCCTCTTAGTCAGTCTCGGGTTCCTCGTCGTCCACCTCGCGATGATCGTGTGGACGTACTCTGACGCGCAGAGCCGCAGCGAGCACCCGCCGATCCTGTGGGCGCTCGTCGTGTTCTTCGCGCCGCTGCTCGGGATCCTGCTGTACCTCATCATCGGGCGGGACTCCTACTGAGCCGCCGTCTCGCGCACCGGCGCCGACGAGTGGTTCCCGGCGCCGATCCCGCCGGAGGACTCACACGCCCTTGAGCACGCTCGTCACGCCGACGCTCTCGGTGACGACCCACGCGACGAACAGCCCGTAGGCCGCGAGCAGCGCGTACGACTCGCGCTCGTTGAGCGCGAGGCTCGTCCGGAGCGTCACGAACAGCAGGACGGTCGCGACCGTCAACACGCCGAGCATCGGCACCGCCGTCGAGAAGTTGACGGCGACCTCGCCGACGATCAGCACGCCGAGCGGGATAGCGACGAGCAGGTCGAACGTGTTCGATCCGAGGACGTTTGCGAGGCTCGTCGTCCCCCGGTTCTCGCGCGCCGTCCGGACGCTGACCAGCGTGTCCGGGAGGCTCGTCGCTGCCGCGACGACCGTGACGCCGGCGAGGAACTCCGGGACTCCGAAAGTGACGCCGAGCGACTCCACCGACGCCACGAGCCGCTCGACGGTGACGACGATGACCGCGAGCCCGCCGCCGAGCTTCGCCCACTCGCGCCGAATGTCGATCCCCTCACGGACGCGGTCTATCGCCGCGTCGTCGACGTCCTGATACTGGATGAAGAGGTAGAGACCGTACAGCGCGAGCGGGATGACCGCGAGCGAGCGCGGCAACGTCCCGACGATCGGGTCCGTCGACACCGGGAAGTAGATGACCGCGAGCGCGAACGTCACGACCAGCGCGGAGACCGCCAGCATGTAGAACTGCGCCTCCTTGTACACGATCGCCCGGTTGGCTTCCAGCTCGTCCTCGCCTCCGAGTCCGGCGGCCGCGGGAATCACGAGAACGTTGAAGATGGCCGACCCGACGAGCGCGCCCACGCCCATGTCGAAGACGCCGGTGAGAGCGGTGACCAGCACGCTCACGAGCTCCGGGAAGCTCGATCCGACCGCGACGACGATCGACCCTTGAACCACCTCCGGGAGCCCGTAGTACCCGGACAGCGTCTCGGCGGCCTCCTCCAACCAGCCGCTCCCGAGCCAGATGAACGCGGTCGCCGCGGCGATCACGAGGACGTGGACGAGTGGCGAGTCGGGGAGGGCGCCCGTCACGGCGCTAGCGCACGTGCTTCTCGGCCAGCTCCCACAGCCGGTCCGCGATCGCGTCGTCGAGGTCGTCGCGGGCGACGCGCCACTCCCAGTTGCCGTCCAGCGTCCCGGGCTCGTTGAACCGGGACTCACTGCCGAGCCCGAGCAGGTCCTGAATCGTCGCCACGGCGAGGATCGCGTCCGAACTCCACACCTCGTCGATGATCGCCCACTCGGGCGGCTCGTCGGGGTCGCTCCCGACGTTGTACCGGAAGCAGTCGCGCTGCTCGGCGGGGAGGTCCTCGAAGTAGCCGGCCCACGTGTCGGTGTCGTGCGTCGAGGTGTAGCCGACGACCCCCTCGCCGTAGTGCATCGGCTGGTACTCGTTCCCCTCCGCGCACCAGTCGGCGTACTGCGAGACGCGCATCCCCGGGAAGCCGAACTCGGCCATCAGCTCGTCCATCGCCGGGTCCTCGAAGCCGAGGTCCTCGGCGATGAACGGGGCCGCGCCGAGCTCGCGCTCGACGGCCTCGAACAGGTCGCGGCCCGGCCCGTCGCGCCACTCGCCGTCCGCGGGGTCGTCGCTGTCGGCGGGGATCGCCCAGTACTTCACGAAGCCGAGGAAGTGGTCGAGCCGCGCCACGTCCGCGAGGTCGAACAGCCGACGGAACCGGTCGAGCCACCAGTCGTACCCCGACTCGGCGAGCCGCTCCCAGTCGTACAGCGGGTTCCCCCACCGTTGGCCGGAATCGCCGGCGTTCGGCGGCACGCCCGCGACCGCAGTCGGACGGTTCCCCTCGTCGAGCCGGAACGCTTCCGGGCTCGCCCACACGTCGGCGGAGTCGAGCGCGACGTAGATGGGCACGTCGCCGACGATCGATACGCCCTCATCGGCGGCGACCGCGCGCAGGTCGTGCCACTGGCGGTCGAACGTCCACTGGACGAACGCGCGGAACCGGACCTCCGCGGCGTATTCCTCGCGCGCCTCGGCCAGCGCGTCCGGGTCTCGCGTGCGCAGCGGCGCGGGCCACTCCGTCCACACGTCCTCAGGGCGGGCGTCGGAGAGCGCCCTGAACAGCGCGTAGTCGGCCAGCCACGGCTCGCGCTCACGAAACGCGCCCAGCGCGGCGCGGTCCTCCTCGGTCGCCCGCTCCTCGAACTGCTCGAACGCGGTCCGCAACAGCGGGAGCTTGTACTCGCGGACCGCGTCGTAGTCGACGCGGTCGGTCGGGAAGTCGGGGACCGGCCGCAGGTCCCCCTCGTCGAGCCAGCCGTCGTCGACGAGCCCCTCGGGGTCGACGAACAGCGGGTTGCCGGCGAACGCGGACGGCGACTGGTACGGCGACTCCCCGGCCACGGAGAGCGTCGGCCCGATCGGACAGATCTGCCAGTGGTCGACGTCGGCGTCGCCGAGGAACGAGAGGAAGTCGCGCGCGCCCTCGCCGAGGTCGCCGATCCCGTACGCCCCCGGTAGCGAGGTGACGTGACAGAAGACGCCGTCGGAGCGGTCGAATCGCATAGGCCACCCTGCGCCCCCCACTGACTTCAAACGTTGCGTCCGGGGATCGCGTCGCGGCGGCGGAGATCGTCACGACTGGCCGCTCACTCGTCCGCGACCGGACGGCCACTCTCCGGCCCGCCGTTCACTCCTCTGCGACCGGCACCACCGCCACGTCATCGACGCGGACCCGCTCGGTGCCCTCGCCGTCTTCGACCACGCACCGCTCGCCCGTGACCAGGTCGCGCTCGCCGTGAGCGACATCGATCGCGACGCTCGCGTCCGCGGGCGCGAAGTTGAGAACGACGATCAGGTCCTCGTCGCCGTCGTGCCGGCGGAACGCGACCACGTCGTCCGGGTGGACGTCGCCGCTCGCGACGATCGGCCGCTCGGAGAGGTCGCCGCTCGCGACGTGGTAGCCGACGCGCGACACGTCGCCCTCCGGCCCGAGCGCCGGGTGGTCCCGTCGGGTCGCGAGCAGTCGCTCGTAGCGGTCGCGGACCTCCTCGCGCGCGTGGTCCCACGCGATCGCGTCGCGCCGGCCGCGCTGACCGATCTCCTGGCCGGCGTACACCATTGGGACGCCGGGCAGCGTCATGATCGCCGCGCCCGCGGCCGCCGCGGCGGCATCGCCGCACTCGACGCGGTAGCGCGTCTCGTCGTGGTTCTCGATGTACTGGAGGAACTCGGCGTGGTCCGGGAACCCGATCTCCGCGCGCTGGTCGACCGCGTCGAGGACGCTCGAAGCGGGTTCCGCGCCGCGACCGACCTGGCGGAGCTGGAAGTACAGCGTCGCGTCGAAGTGGACGTCGAACATCCCCTCGTGGAAGCCGGGGATGTACGGGATCGTCTCGTCCATCAGGAGGAACTCGCGGTCGATGTCCTTCACGCGGTCGCGGAGTTCGCGCCAGAACGAGTCCGGGACCGCCCACGCCATGTCGCAGCGGAACCCGTCGACCAGCGGGGCCCACTCGTCGATCACGTCGAGGAGGAACCGCCGCACGTCGAGGTTCGCGTGGTTCAGGTTCGCGATAAGCTCCCAGTCGAAGTAGGTCCCCGGCTCGCCGGACTCCTGCCACTCGTAGCGGTCGCGGTACGGCGACTCCGGATTCTGGTAGGCGTCGCGGAACCACTCGTGGTCGCGGGCCGTGTGGTTGGCGACGAAGTCGAACAGCACGCGCATCCCGTGGTCGTGGGCCGTCTCGACGAGCGCTTCGAAGTCCTCGCGCTCGCCGAGGTCGTCGGCGGTGTCGAAGAAGTCGACGATGTTGTAGCCGTGTGGCTTCCCGTCGTGCCCGAGGACCGGCGTGAGCCAGAGCGTGTCGGCGCCGAGCTCCGCGATCCGGGGGATCCGCTCCGCGATGGCGTCGAACGCCGCGCCCTCATCGGCGTCCGCGAAGGTGCGGACGAACACCTCGTAGACGGAGGCGCTGCGAGTCCACACCGGCGGGTCGTTGAGTCGGAGCGTCTCGAAGTCGGGCGCGTCAGGGGTCAGCACGGCCTCGCCGCCGGCGTCGGTCGCTCCCGGCGGACCGTCCCCGGCGCGCTCGACCGCGGCCGCGTCGGCGACGCTCACGCGCGGATCCTCTCCCGAGTCCCGCGCGACCGCGACGGCGTGAACGCGGAGGCGGTCAGGAACCGCGTCGAGGGGGACGCGGAGTTCGCGGCCGCCGTCGCTCACCCGGAGCGCGTCTCGCGGGCTCGTGCGGCCGTCGGCCACCGCGGTCTCGACGTCCCGGTCGTCGACGACGAAGGTCACCGAGAGGTCGTCGGCGTCGAACGCGGACTCCGGGTTCGGCGTCGGCGTCGCGGTGAACACCGCCTCTCCGGCGCCCGCGCGTGCCTCCTCCCCTCCGGTCTCGCCGCCGGTCGACTCGGCGTCGCCGCCGAACGCGACGCTCGCGTCCACCCTGACCCGCGGCCGACCCACGCCCTCGTGCCGCTCCCGCGCGGCGTAGTCCACCGGCGCGTCGTCCGCGTCGCGGTCCCGTATCGCGGTCCCGCTGCCGCCGGCGACGTCGACGCCCTCGTAGCTCGCGGGGAACGCGCGGACCGTGAGCAGGTGGTCGCCGTCCGGCGCGTCAAGCCCGAGCAGGTAACGGCCCGGAACGTCGGGCGTGAACGCCGTTACGGCGTCGTCGCCGACGGTCGCCTCGCTGCCGGGCGGGGCGTCGGCGACGCGCCAGGCGTACGTCGCGTCGGGGTTCGGGTCTCGCGGAGCCAGTTCGGTCTGCTCGCCGGTCGCGAGGAAGCGCGGGGGTCCGGGGTGGTGCATGTGACGCCAATTAACGCCCGGGGCCTTCGGTGTTGCTCTTGTTTCGGTGAGATCTGCGCCGCGCAGCGTCCGTTCGGATACCGGCCGCGGTCGTCAAGGCTTTTACTCCGGCAGTCGCAGAGCGGGTATGCGACTGCGTACCGCCCTTACGGAGCACGAACGTCGGCGCGGGGAGCGCTACCCGGCGGAACACTCGATGACCGCCGGCGCGTTCACCGGCGACGACGGCCGACTGGTCCACGTCGGACCGGACGGGACCGTCCACGACTGTTCGTACTCCCTCTCCGAGGTCGGCGGGGCCGACCGCCTGCGGATGGGGATCACCGCCGGGCGCGGGGTCCGCTGGTTCGACGACCTTGAGACGACCCGCCAGCACTACGACGGCGACACGCCGCTCGTCGAGACGGAGTACGACGCCGGCCGCTACACCATCCACCAGTTCGACCTCGTCGTGAGCGACACGCACCTCACGCACGTCGAACTCCGGGGATCACCGCCCGCCGACGCCGAGATCGTCGCCGCCTACGCGTTCTCGCCGGACATGGTCGAGGGCCGCGTCGGTAACATGGTCCACGACGGGGCCGGCCCCGAGGACGGCGGCGTCGTCGAGGTGTACCACCGCACCGAGCACGACTTCCTCACCGCCTCGACCGGGCTCTCGAACGCTCACGGCCAGCGCCTGCGGACGATTCCGGAGCTGCTCGGCGAGGCCGACGACGGCTTCCCGCACCGCGGCGAGATCGACCGACGAGAGGACTCGCGGCTCACTCCCGACGTGGTCGTCCGCGCCCCCTTCGAGCGCGACGGCCGCACGGAGCGCGTCACGCTCGCCGGGCGAGCGGTCGTCGACCGCCGGGCCGCCCGCGACACCGGTGACGACGCGAAGGACGCGCTCACCGACGGGGTCGACCGCCAGCGCCGCATCGAGACGGTCTCGAACATCGCCACCGCGTACCCCGACGCGGACGACCTCCGCGAGGCCGCGGACGGGCGCGGACCGGACGTGCCCGCCGACGCCCCGCGACGGTCGGTGATCGCGAGCGACCTCCGCGCGCTCGACCTGCTCACCGCGGAGTCCGGGGGCCGGATCGCCGCCCCCGAGTTCGACCCGTTTTACTCCACCTCCGGCGGCTACGGCTACACGTGGTTCCGCGACGAGGCGACCGTCTCGACCGCGCTGCTCGACGCGAGCGAGGAGCTCGGCCTCGACGCCGACGAGGAGCTGCTCGCGGCCGCGAGCTTCTTCTGTCGGACGCAGGACGCCGACGGCTCGTGGCCCCACCGCGTGTGGGCCGACTCCGGGAAGGTGGCCCCCGGCTGGGCGAACGCCCGGATCGAGGGCGCGAACGCGACCCCCGGCCCGAACGATCAGCTCGACCAGCCCGCCACGGTCGTCGCGTTCCTCGCGACCCTCCGCCGCGAGGCCGACCTCCCCGAAGAGTGGCGCGACCGGATCGACGAGACGATCGCCGACGCCGTCGACTTCCTCTTCGAGACGACCGAGGACGACGGGCTCCCCCGCCGCTGTCAGAACTGCTGGGAGAACGCGCTCGGCCGGTTCACCCACACCGGCGCCGAGTACCTCCGGGCGTTCGCCGCGGTGGCGCGCGCGCCGGTCGACGAGGCACTCCGGGCCGACGCGGCCGACGCCGCTGACACCGCGCTCTCCGGGCTCGACGCGCGCTGGCACCCCGACACGGAGCGGTTCCTCCAGCGCGCGAGCGAGGAGGACCAAGACAGCCGCGCCGACGCCAGCACCTTCGCGCTCGCGACCGCGGCCGCCGAGTACGCCGCCCTGCTCGACGAGACGCCGGCGGCCGACGACGACGCGCCCGACGACGCCGCGGCCACCGACGGCTCCGGCTCGGTCGACACTGTCGCGGCGAGCGAGTTCGACCGCTTCCTCGACCGCGTCAACACCCACGTCCGGCAGTCGATCGACGCGCTCCGGCGCGAGACGTCCGCCGTGGAGGGGCTCGTGCGGTTCACCGGCGACGACTGGCGCACCGCCGAGCAGGGCGCCGCGAAGGTGTGGTCGATCGCGACGCTGTGGGGCGCGACCGCGGCGGCGACGCTCGCGGGCGTCGTCGAGGACCGCGGCGGGACCGCGGAGCCGCTGTTCGCCGACGCGCGCGACCTCTACGCCCTCTGCGAGCCGGACGGTCCCTTCGTCAACGAGGCCGGGCTGTTCGCGGAGCAGGTGTTCGACGACGGGGACCTCGACAGCGCGACGCCGATCGCGTGGTCCCACGCCCTCCGCATCGACGCCACGGTGACGCTGGCGAGCCGCGGCGAACTCCCGGTCCCGCACGACCGCGAGACCGGCCCGGAGGCGGCGCCGCACTGGACCACGGGCCGCAAGTTCGGCGTCGGTACGCCCGCCGACTACGACGCCGACGACCCGGTCCCGGTGTGGTTCACGCTCACCGAGGGGGCCCTCACCGAGGCGCGGTTCCCCCGGATCGACGTGATGAACGTCCGGACGTTCGACTTCCTCGTGGCCGATCCCGACTCCGAGTACGCGATACGGACCTTCGCCGAGACGGGCCACGTCTCGGCGACGGAGACGATCGAGCGGACGACCGAGCCGGCGGCCGACGACGCGCTGGCGTACGTCCAGACGATCCGCGAGACCGGCGACGGCCACGGCCACGGCTGGACGCTCACCGTCGAGTACGCGGTCGACACCGACGGCACCGCGATCCTCGCCGACGTCCGGTTCGAGGGGTCCCGCGAGTACGACGTGTACGCTCTCGTCGACGCCACCATCGCGAACGTCGGCACCGACGACCGCGCCGAGCGGGTCGCGGGCGACGCGGGGGCGCACCTCCTCGCGCGCAAGGACGACCCGGACCGCGACCCCGGGAAGCTCGTCGACGACGAGGGCGAGCCGTTCGCCCCCGCGCTCGCGCTGGCGAGCGGCGACGGGTTCGACTGGGCGAGCGCGCTCGCGGCCGACGGCGACGCCACCGACGCGCTGTTCGGCGACGGCGAGCGCGTCGAGGAATCGCCCGAGGCGGTCGGCAACGTCGTGCTCGCCGGTCTCGTCGGCAGCGGCGAGTCGCTGCGAGACACGGTCGCGCTCGGGTTCGCCGAGGACTCGGACACGGCGGGCGCGCTCGGCGAGGCGGAGGGCGCGCTCGCTCGCGGGTTCGACGACGCCGCGGCGGCGTACGCGCAGACGTGGCGCGCGTGGTTCGCCGACCGTGAGCTTCCCGACTCGGTCGCCGGCGACCCCGGCCTCGCGGCGCAGTATCGGTTCGCGCTGATGACGCTGGCGGCCGTCGAGGACAAGGCCCACGACGGCGCGGGGATCGCCAGCCCGTCGGTGCCGTGGGGCGAGACCGAGTACGCCGCCGAGAACCGCGGCTACGGCTACAACTTCGTCTGGTCGCGCGACCTCTATCAGGTGTTCACGGCCCTGATCGAGATGGACGAGCTCGAACGCGGCGCGGACGCCTTGGCCTACCTCTACAACACCCAGCAGGACGACGACGGGTTCCTCCCGCAGAACACCTACATCGACGGCCGGACCCGGTGGGGCGGCGAGCAGATGGACAACATCGGGTTCCCCTCGGTGATGGCGTGGCAGCTGTACGAGCGCGGCGTGACGCTCGACGACGCCGGCTACACGTACGACCAGGTCGCCCGCTCGCTCGATTACATCGCCGAGAACGGCCCCGAGACGGCACAGGAGCGCTGGGAGGAGGAGGCCGGCTACTCGCCGTCGAGCATCGCGGCCGAGATAGCGGGCCTCGTCTGCGGCGCGGCACTCGCGCTCGCCGAGGCCGACCGGCGCGAGGAGGCGGACGGCGACGGCGCCGAATCGCCCGACTCCTTCCGTGCGGACGCGCTGGCGTGGCTCGCGCTCGCCGACGACTGGACCGCGCGCGTCGAGGAGTGGTGCGCGACCTCGACGGGGACCGACCGCCACGATCGGACCCCGTACTACATCCGGATCACGGCCGACGGGAACCCCGACTCCGGCCGACCGCGCACCATCGCCAACGACGGGCCGACGTACGACGAGCGGGAGATAATCGACGGCGGCTTCCTCGAACTCGTCCGGCTGGGGATCAAGCCCGCCGACGACCCGGTCGTCCGCAACTCCGTCTCGGTCGTCGACGACTCGATCCGGGTGGACACGCCGCACGGCGCCGCCTGGTACCGCTACGTCGGCGACGCGTACGGCGAGATCGCGGTCGGTGACCCCGGCGCGCCGTGGGCCGGGACCGGCGACGGCCGCGGGCGTCTCTGGCCGATCTTCACCGGCGAGCGCGGCGAGTACGAGCTGCGCGCCCGCGCCGACGGCCCCGACGCCTTCGGCGGGACCGACGAGGATGCGCTCGAACCCGAGGCCCTGCTCGAGACGATGGCCGGGTTCGGCAACTCCGGGCTGATGCTCCCCGAGCAGGTGTGGGACCGCGAACACCCGACGAAGTACGGCTGGGAGTTCGGCGAGGGCACCGGGGGGGCGACCCCCCTCGCGTGGTCGATGGCCGGCTTCGTCCGGTTGGCGCACGGCGTCGACGCGGACGAACCGGTCGAGACGCCGGCGGTCGTCCGGGATCGGTACGTCGAGCGCGACCGCCCCGCAGGCCCCGACCTGACCGCCACGGCCGAGTTCGTCGAGGACGCGGTCGTCGTCGCGGGCGAGACGGACGCCGAGTCCGTCGCCGTCCACACCCGAAAGACCTCGCGGCTCGTGACGCCCGACGACGACGGTGCCTTCGAGGTCGACCTCGACGCCGCGACCGACGCGGACACCGTCGTGGTCGCGGCCGCGACGGACGAGGCGTTCGAGGCGGCCGGCACGTCGGTGGAACGGCTTCGGCTCTAGGTCGGGCGGTTCCGGTCTCCGGCTCGGCTTACCCGAGCGCGTTCACGTCGACGCTGCGGACCCCGCCGTCGACCTCGATCTCGACCGTCGAACCGACGCGCTCGCGCACGGTCTCGCGCCACGCCTCGACGCTCTCGGCGTGTCGCTCGCGACGCGTTTCGAGGTCGGCGTCAGGGAGTTCGGCGGCCGTGTCGTCGACTTCGGGGTACGGGGGCACGTCCGCGACGAGGTCCCTGGGGTCGATGTAGAGCGGCGCGGGTGCGTCGTCGGAACCACCGTTCCCGTTATGGCCTCCATTCCCGCCGGCGTCGAGCGCGTGGAGCCGTGCGCGCATCCGCCCGGAGAACGGCGGCGTCGCGCGGAGGACGACCTCGCGGTCGCTCCGGAGCGTGGCCTCGAGCGCGTTCGCCACGTCCTCGCGGTGAACCGCGATCGACCGGATCCGGTCGGGACCGGCCGCGTCGTCCGCCGACTCTTCAGTCATCGTTCGCCGCCCACTCGGCGTCCGAGAGCGTTCGCTGGACGGCCTCTTCGCCGACCGCGCCCGCGAGGTGCTCGAAGCCGGCGCGGACGCCGCGGTCGCCCGCGTTCGCGACCAGCCGCGAGACGATGAACTCCGGCGTGGACTTCCCGACCGTCTCGAACCGCGGCTGGTAGTCGACGCGGAGCTCCAGGTCGTTCGTCAGCCCCTCCGCGAAGATGCCGTCGATCCGTGCGGCCTCGGGCAGCGGACTCAGGTCCTCGGCGAGGTGCGTGACGTAGACGCCGAGCGCGCCGCGGTCGACGGTGAGCGTCACCAGCCCGTTCAGCAGGTCGGCGGCCCGGCCCGGCTCCGTGATCGCCTCGAACTCGTCGACGAGCATGAGCGTCCGGCCGTCCGCGACCAGCGGCGGCACGACCGACTTCAACGTCGACTCCAGCACGCCGGCGTTGAACGACGCGTGTCGGCGGTGGAAGACGATCCGGTCGAACGTCCCGACCTCGGCCGCGTCGGCGGGCACGGGCAGCCCCATCGATGCGAGCAGCGCCACCGCGCACAGCGTTTCGAGGAGGGTCGTCTTCCCGCCGGAGTTCGCCCCGGTGAGGACGCTCACGCGGTCGCCGGTCGGCGGCGCGTCGGCGCTTGCGACGCCCGACGCGTCAGCGAGCGAGTGCGAGCCGACGCCGTACGAGACCGGCTGGACGTCGCCCCCGAGGAACGGGTTCCGCGCGCCGCGCACGGCGATGCCGTCGTCGACGAGCGTCGGGCGGACGTGCCCGTTCTCCGCCGCGAACCGCCCGAGCGACAGCAGGAAGGCGACGTCCGACACGGCGGACGCGGCGCGGGCGACGGCGGTGTCGCCGCCGTCGTCCGCTCCGTCGCCGCCGCCGGCGGTCGCGTCGTCTCTCCCCGCGGACTCGTCGCCCAGCCGCTCGCGGATGTCGGCCGCGACGGCGGCCTCACGCTCCTCGACGGCCGCTTCGAGTTCGACGACGAGGTCCCGCAGCGTCCCGGAGACGAAGTCGGCGGCGTCGAGCGCCTCGTCGGGCGACGCGGCCCGGACCGTCGCGGGCTCGACGCCCGTCTCGCTCGTAACGTGGTCGATCGTCGCCGCCTCCAGCGCCTCGAAGTCGCGGAGGCTCCCGTCGCGGACCGATTCCAGCACGTCGAACGCGGAGTCGGCGAGGTCGCGCGCCGCGGACAGCTGCTCGCGGAGCCGGTCCAGCTCCGCGTCCGCGCCCGCCGCGATCTCGATATCGTCACCGTCGAGCCCGCCGGCGGGGTCGATCGACCCCCGGACGTCGGCGAGCGCGTCGGCCGCGTCGCGCAGGCGGTCCCCGTCCAGCGCGCCGATGTCGGCGAACGGTCCCGCCGTCAACCCCGCCTCGCGGAGCGCGACGGCGGTCTCGACCGCGGCCAGGTCGGAGCCGGCGGCCTCGTCGTACGCGTCGAACGCGTCCGCGACCGCCTCCCGGTCCGCCTCGTCGAGGTCGGTCCACGCGTCGCGGGCGGCGACGACCCGGTCTAGTCGTGCCTCGACGGCGTCGCGGTCGAGGAGCGGGGTCAACACCCGAATGCGGTCCGCCGCGTGCGCGGTCAGCGCCGCGTCGGCCGCGAGCCCGAGGAGGTCGTCGTACACCGAGCGCGCGTCGCCAGTCGCGAGCACGTCCATCCCGGCCTCCCCGTTCGCCCGGCGGAGGATGCGGGTCGCGCGGCCGCGGTGGAGCCCGGCGTCGACGAGCGCGCGGACGTCGGCCGACTCGATCGCCTCGACCGCCCGCTCGGTCCCGAGGGCCTCGGCGAGCCGCTCCCTCGTCTTCGGCCCGATCCCCCAGTAGTCCTGGAGTCGCATACCCCGTGGTGTGGCCCCGGCATCTTGGCGCTTTCGTCGCTCGCGTCGCCGACGGCGACCCCGCGAGAGCGTCGGCGCGAGTTCCGTCCCCTCGCCGTCGGTTCCGCCACGGCAGCGTTCATACCGCGCTGACTCCTACTCGCGGCCATGGCCACGGAGATCGCGGACGGCGTCTGGCGACTCGACTGCGGCGGAGTCAACGCGTACCTCGTCTTCGACGACGTGCCGACGCTCGTCGACGCCGGGACGCCGTGGGACGAGGGCGCGATCCGAGAGGGCCTCAGCGACGCCGGCGTCGATCTCTCGGCGATCGGGCGCGTCCTCCTCACCCACTACGACCTCGATCACGTCGGGACGCTGGCGGCGCTGACGCCGGAACTCGACGCGCCGGTCCACGCCTACGGCTTCGACGCGCAACTGCTGCGGGGCTATCGGACCCCCCCGCTCGGGAATCATAAAGGGCTGATACAGCGGCTCGGCGGACTCGTCACCGACCTCCCGGAACTCGAAATCGTCGGCGTCCGCGACGGCGACGCGATCGGCTCGTTCACGGCGTACCACACGCCGGGCCACACGCCCGGCCACGTCGCCTACGTCAGCGAGGAACTGGGCGTCGCGCTGCTCGGCGACCTCGTTTCGGAGTCCGACGGCGAGTTGACGGAGTCCGGTTGGGTGATAAGCTACGACACGGGCGCGGTCGCGGCGAGCGTCCGGTCGCTCGCGGAGCGCGCCCCCGCGTTCGACGTCGCCTGCGTCGGGCACGGCGACCCGCTCGCCTCGGGGGGCGACGAGGCGCTGCGCCGGCTGGCGGCGACGCTCTGAACGCCGCCTAGCGCGACTGCCGGTAGATGAGGTTGCGCTGGATGTCGTTGGCGCCCTCGTAGATCACCGGGATGCGCACGTCGCGGTAGACGCGGGCGATCCGGCGCTCGGTGAGGTTCGACCGGCCGCCGTGGAGCTTCATCCCCTTCTCGGCGCAGTCGGTGGCGACCTCGGTGGACTTGGTCTTCGCCAGCGCGGCCCAGTAGCCGGCGTCCTCGCTGTTCGCGACCTTCTCGCAGGCCCGCCAGTTGAGCGCGCGCGCCGACTCGAAGCCGATCCGCATGTCCGAGACCGTGTGCTGGACGGCCTGGAAGTCGTCGATGGTGCGGCCGAACGCCTCGCGCTCGTCGATGAACGCCTCGGCCTCCTCGATGGCCGCGGCCGCGAGGCCCAGTCCGTGGCCCCCGACGATGACGCGGCCGTGGTTGAAGAAGTCCGCGAGGGCGTAGAACCCGCCGCCCTCGCTGCCGACGACGTTCTCCTCGGGGACGAAGCAGTCCTCGAAGACGATGTGACCCTGCTTCGACGCGCGCATCCCCATCTTCTCGGGGATGTGCTCGGCCTCGTAGCCGTCGGAGTCCGTCTCGACGATGAACAGCGTGTAGTTCGAGTAACGGTCGTCGCTCTCGCCGGTCTTGGCGTAGACGGTGAGCCAGTCGGCCTCGACCGCGTTGCCGACCCAGTACTTCTCGCCGGTGAGCTCGTAGCCCCCCTCGACCTTCTCGGCCTTCGTCGTCATGCCCGCCAGGTCGGAGCCGGTCTGCGGCTCCGACACCGCGAGCCCCGAGAGCTGTTCGTTCTCGGCCACCGGCCGGAGGTACTTCTCCTTCTGCTCCTCCGTGCCGTAGTCCTCGACCATCTCCGCGCCGAAGCTGGCGAGCTGGAGGGTGAGCGCGATGCCCGCGTCCGCGCGGTAGAACTCCTCCGCGATGGCGAGCACCTGCGCGAGGTCGAACCCTTTCCCGCCGTACTCCTCGCCGATGTCCTGCGCGACGAGCCCGGCGTCCATCCCGGCTTCGAGCACCTCCCACGGGTACTCGCCGGTGTCGTAGTACGACTCGGCGTTCGGTGCGATGTACTCGTCGGCGAACTCGCGGGCCTCCTGTTTGACGTCTCGCGCGCGCTCCGGCACGATGCTGTCGTCGAGCAACTCCATACCGACCCTGTGGACCCCGTGGACAAAACCTTCGTGGAACAACGAAGAACTCCGGGCGAGTTCACGCGTCGTCGACCGCGTCCGTGTCGCTGCGTTCTCCGTCAGCGCCCGCCCTCGCGTCGCCGTCCTCGTCGCCGCTTGTCTCCACGTCGCCGTCCTCGTCGCCGCCCACCTCCGCGTCGCGTCGCGTGACTCCCTCCGATCCGGCCGCGACCTCGTCTCCCTCGGTCGCATCCGACGAAGGCTCTCCGTCGCCCACCGTGCCGCCTTCGAGCGCGCCCGCGTCGTTCGCTCCTCCCGCAGCGTCGTCCGCCTCGCCGCCCCCCGCTGGCCGGTCGTCCGAGTCAGGCTCCGCGGCGTCCGACTCGTTCCCCGCCGCGTCCGACTCCGCGGGCGGTTCCGCGGGGTCGGCTGGCTCGAACCCCGCGGTCTCGAGGTCGGGGTTCCCGCGCGGGTCCGCCCCGTGTTCGCGGAGGAGCGCGCGCGTCGCCTCCCTGTCGACCGTCCCCGAGACCGTCCGCGGCAGCTCCGCAGTGTACGCGATCGTCTTGGGGATCTTGAACCGCGCCAGCCGCTCGCGGGCGAACTCGACGAACGCCGCCTCGTCGATCGGCGCAGGACCGACGGATCCGGCCCCGGTGGCCGACATCGCGGCCTCGCTCTCCGCGTCGCCCCCGTCCGCGCCGTCGCCTTCCCCGTCGGTCACCGAGGGATCGATCTCTGGGACCGCGTCGTCGACGGCCGGGTCGGCGGCCGCCGACCGGAACTGGTCGCCGACGGCGACGAGCGCGGCGACGCGCTCGCCCCACACCTCGTCGTCGAGCCCGACCACCGCCACGTCGTCGACGTCGTCGTACTCCCGGAGCACGTCCGCGACCTCCCCGGGTTCGACGTTCTCGCCGCCGCTGATGATCCGGTCGTCGACGCGGTTGAGCACGTGGAGGTAGCCGTCCTCGTCGAACCGCCCGACGTCGCCGGTTCGGAGTCCGTACGGGCCGAAATCGGAGCGGTCGAGGTCCGCTGTTTCGATCCCGTTCACGCCGACCGACCCGATGGAGGACGCGTCGCCCCCCTCGACCGCATCGGCGGTCGACGCGCCCGCACCGTCGACCGCGTCCGGGTCGCCGCCGTCCTCGACGAGGTACCCCGGAGTGATCGTCGGCCCGCTGACGACGATCTCGCCGGTCTCGCCGGGGTCGACCGGGTCGCCGCCGTCGACGACGGTCACGTCGGTGCCGAACAGGGGTTTTCCCACCGTGCCGATCCGGTCTCTGGTCTGTCTGGGCGTCGCGGTCGTGATCTGCGACGCGGCCTCCGTCATTCCGTACGTCGGGTAAACGGGGATCGAGTAGTCGCGGCACCGTTCCAACAGCTCCGCCGGCGCTGGCGCGCCCCCGAGCAGGACCACCCGAAGCGAGTCCGACAGCGTCCCCCGCCGGTTGAGCATCCGCCGGAGCATCGTCGGGACGAGCGAGACGCCGGTCACGTCGTAGGCGTCGATGTCGTCGGCGGTGCCGCCCGCGTCGAACCCCTCGCGTAACACGAGGGTCGTCCCGTACAGCACCGACCGGTACACCGGCGCGAGCCCGCCCATGTGGTGGAGCGATAGCGACACCAGCCAGCGGTCGTCGGCCTCGACCCCGAGGCGGAACGCGGAGGCGACCGCGGAGCTGTACACGTTGCCCGCGGTCAGCGGGACGGGCTTGGGTTCGCCGGTGGTCCCCGAGGTGAACAGCACGCAGAGCGGGTCCTCGAACGACCACTCCGGGGGATCGAGCGACGCCGGATCGACGTCGTGGATCCCAGTTACGTCCGCGTCCGCCGGGTCGTCCACGGAGTAAACGGGGACGCCCTCGATCTCGGACACCGCGGCGGTCGCGGTCGATTCGGTCGGCTCGGCGCAGACGACGGCGTCGAGGTCGGTCCGGTCGATCCGCGCGGCGATCTCGCGGGCGGTCAGCTCCTCGCCGAGCGGGACGAACGTGGCGCCGATCCGCATCGTCGCGTGGACGAGGCCGACGGTGCCCACGTACGGGGGCGTGAGCACGCCGACCCGGTCGCCCTCGCCCAGTCCGTGCGCGACGAGTCGCCCCGCCGTCTCGGCGACGAGCCGGTCGAGGTCTGTGTAGCTCCACGCCTCGCCGTCCTCGGCGCGGACGAGGGCGGTCCCGTCCGGCGACGAGACCACGCGGTGAGAGAGCCAGTCGCGCATCGGTGTCACCCCCGTTCGCCCGAGGCCGTGCGGCTACTCATCCGCCGGTTGTCGCACGGTCAACACCGGAACGTCCGAGGTGCGGACGACCCGCTCGGTGACGCTCCCGAGCAGGTAACGGTCGAGCCCCTTCCGGCCGTGGGTCCCCATCACCACCACGTCGATGTCGTTCTCGTCGACGTAGTCGTGGATCGACTGGTAGGCGGTGCCGGACGCGACGGTGGTGACGCACTCCACGCCCGCGTCCGCGGCGGCGTCCGCCACGCGTCCCGTCGCCTCCTCGCCCTCCGATTCGAGCGCCTCGACGACGATCTCCGCGCCCGCTTCCAGGCTGGAGTACGCCGCGCCGTCGACGACGTACAGCGCGTGGAGGCGAGCGTCGTACCGATCTGCGAGGTCGATCGCGTGTTCGATCGCGGCGTCCGACGCCGGGCTGCCGTCGGTCGGAACGAGGACATCCGAGTACATCACACTCCCCGCTACAGCGGGTAGCGATTAAAAACCCGATCCAACTGTTCAGATCCCGAGACGGGACGAACTCCGGGGTCTCGACCGGCCGACCGCCTAACGGAAGCCCATCGCTTCGATCTGCTCTTGGTACCGGTTCCGGATGGTGACCTCGGTGACCTGCGCCACGTCGGCGACCTCGCGCTGGGTCTTCTTCTCGTTACAGAGCAGCGAGGCGGCGTAGATGGCGGCGGCCGCGAAACCGGTGGGGGACTTCCCGGAGAGCAGCCCCTGCTCGGCTGAGACATCGATGATCTCGGTCGCCTTCGACTGGACCTCCTCGGAGAGCTGGAGCGCGGACGCGAACCGGGGGACGAACTGTTTGGGATCGACCGGCTTCAGCTCTAGGCCGAGCTCCTGGGAGATGTAGCGGTACGTCCGGCCGATCTCCTTCTGCGGAACCCGCGACACGTCTGCGACCTCGTCGAGGCTCCGGGGAATCCCCTCCTGCCGGCAGGCGGCGTAGAGGGCGGCGGTGGAGACGCCCTCGATGGAGCGGCCGCGGATGAGGTCCTCGTTGAGCGCGCGTCGATAGATGACCGAGGCGACCTCCCGTACCGATCGGGGAACGCCGAGCGCGCTCGCCATGCGGTCGATCTCAGAGAGCGCGAACTGGAGGTTGCGCTCGCCCGCGTCCTTGGTCCGGATCCGCTCCTGCCACTTCCGCAGTCGGTGCATCTGCGAGCGCTTCTCGGAGGAGAGCGACCGCCCGTACGCGTCCTTGTCCTTCCAGTCGATCGTCGTCGTCAGCCCCTTATCGTGCATCGTCTCCGTGATCGGCGCGCCGACCCGGGACTTCGACTGCCGCTCGTTGTGGTTGAACGCGCGCCACTCCGGCCCGCGGTCGATGTTCCGCTCGTCCAAGACGAGCCCGCAGTCCTCGCAGACGAGCTCTTGATCGGCGTCGGTGACGATGTTCTCCGAGTCACACTCCGGACAGGAGACCGTCGATTCGTCCGTTTCCTGCTCCGTGTCCCGCTCCTGTTGCCGCTGGCGACTCGGACGTTCCATTAAAAGGTTTCTGGTCAGTCGCGCATTTAAGCCTTGTCCACCCCTATCATCGATCCTGACGGTTCTCGAACCAACGTGAAATCGCGTTTTCGGACGTTAGAGAGGGACCAATAGCAGATTAGCGAACAGAATACACATCGTTGGCTGCCCTACCGTCGCCCGGCCACCCGCACCGAGACGCACGAAACGTGACCGTGGACGGAGCCCCGGTCGAGCCTCGGGCGTCGTTTGACGCCCACCTCTCGCCAGCTCCGTCGGTCTTACCCCCGGTGCCCAAGTTTATTACTCCTAAACATTCAAGAAGATTTTTGTATAACCTATACCAATAGGCGTGTATGAGTACGACTTCCCCGCCCGGCGTCGAACGCACGCTTCGCGGCTGTCGCCCGGCCGACGTCGATCCCGTCGTCATCGACGCGGCGGACCTCGACAGCACCGCGCCCGAGCACCTCCGCGACCTCAAGCGGGGGCTCGCGGCCCGCGGCTACCAGCCCGCCGCGGTCGCCGCCGAAGCCGAGTTCGACGCCGAGAGCACCCTCGAGCGACAGCGCGAGGTCGACCGACTGCGCGGGCTCCTCCGCGCCGCGGCGTTCCTCGGCGCCGGCCGGATCGAGGTCAGCGTCACCGGCGAAGTTCGCGAAGAGGCCCGCACGGCGCTCGCGGCGCTCGCCGAGCGGGCCGACCGCGAGGGCGTCGAACTCGTCCGGGTGGGCGCGGACGCCGGCGGCGCCTGACCGATGGCGACGAAGCGCTCGCTCGCGACCAAGCTCGGCGTCGTCGCCGGCTTCGAGCGCCCCGACGCCGCCCTCGAACAGTACCCGACGCCGCCGGAGCTGGCCGCCCACGTCGTCCACCTGGCGGACCTCCACGGCGACGTCGAGGGGCGGACCGTGCTCGACCTCGGCGCCGGCACGGGGATGCTCGCGCTGGCGGCGGCGCTTCGCGGCCCCGCCCGCGTCGTCGGCCTCGAACTCGACGGGGGCGCGCTCGCGACCGCCCGAGGGAACGAGCGCCGCGTCGCCGCCAGCGCGCCGGTCCACTGGGTTCGCGGCGACGCGACCCGCCCGCCGCTCGCGGTCTCCGAGCCCGCGACCGTCGTCATGAACCCGCCGTTCGGCGCACAGGACGGAAACCGCAACGCCGATCGGGAGTTCCTCGCGGTCGCGAGCGACCTCGCCGAAGTCTCTTACTCGGTCCACAACGCCGGTAGCCGGAAGTTCGTCGAGGCGTTCGCCGCCGACGAGGGCGGCGAGGTGACGCACGCGTTCGCGGCCGAGTTCCGGATCGACGCACAGTTTGATCACCACACCGACGAGGCGCGCGACATCGACACCGAAGTGTACCGGATCGAGTGGTCGTAGGGGGCCGGACGTTCTCTTCCCGGCCCGCCGGCGCGGGCTACCGTCGTCCCTCGTACCGCTCCCGCTGTGCGATCCGCACTCGCGTCTCGCCGCGCTGCGCGAACACGGCGTTGCCCTCGCGAACGAACGTGATCCCGCGGACGGTCTCGGTCTCGTTCGCGGCCGGGAGCGGCGCCGTGACGTTGTTCCCGCTGCCGCCGGCAACCGTCAGTTCGAACCCGTCGGGCGTGGCCGCGATGACGACGTTCCGCCCGTCGATCCGGGGCTCAGCCCGGGCGGGGTCGCTCGTGAACAGCGTCCGTCTCGTCTCGTTCCTGACCGCGTCGACCCGGTACGCCGGACCGCCGTTCGCGGCGACCCAGCCGACCCGCTGAACCCAGACGGTCTCCCGCCAGCCGGTGCCCCCCACGTCGACCGCGCGGTACCCCCAGAACGCGAGGTTCCCCTTCGAGACGGCGGTCGTCCATATCTCGCGGTCGGGGTCGCTGACGATCACCCCCGACGTGTTGACCGACGTCGAGCGCCCGAACGCTTCCACGTCGACGACGCCCACGAGTCGGTCCTCGACGTTCTCCGCGTAGGTCACCTGATACCCCTCGACCTCGATCGGGTCGCCCGGGAGGTCGCCGTCCTCGACCGTGACGAGGTTCGGCACGACGGCCGGCCCCGCGACGGCCGCCAGCGCCGCCGTGAGCAGGACCAGTCCGACCGCCGCCGGCGTCGACGACCGGATCCCGTCTCTGAGCGTCTCGGGCTTCGGCACCGCTCGGGACGGCCAGAGCGGGTCGTCGCGCGAGGCGGCCGCGACGGCGACGATCGCGGCCAGCAGGGCGAGCAGCCCAACGCCGACCGCGCGGTACAGCTCGTACCGCTCGTTGCCGAGGTACCAGTACACCGCCCACAGCCGACGCGAGGCGCCGAACAGCAGGAGCGCCCCGAAGACGACGAGCGCGGTGCGCTCCGACGCATCCGCGCGCGACCCGTCGTGGTCCGGCGCGGCATTCGGATGGAACCGCCACCGACCGGGGGTCGCGCCCGCGTCGCGGTCCTCGCTGCGTTTTCCGTCGTCCCGCCCTCGAGTCCGCCGCCGCAGGAGTACGACGGCGACGAGGGCGCCGCCGATGAGCCCGAGCGCATGCCCTTGGATCGCGACGTTCGCCCACCCCGGGGCGCCGTAGGATGGGGACGCCTCGGCGAACGCCACCGGCGTCCGGAGGGCGTCGTAGACGACGCCGACGAGCGCCGTTCCCGTCGTGGCGACGACCGCGGCGACGGGACGCGTGACGAGCGCGAACCCCCAGTACGCGAACACGACGACGGAGAAGCCGATCACGGGCCCCAACGCGAACAGCGCGGAGATGAGGCCGAACGCGACCGCCGCGCCGGGGACGATCAGGAACGCACGGACGTAGGGGTTCTCGTCGGGGGATTCGACGGCGCGGATCCGGCTCGGCAGCCGTCGGGCTCGACTCGGCATCTCACGGACTCGACCCGGGAGACCTCGCAGGCGATCCGGGAGTCGCCGGGACCGGACGGCGGCCCGCTCCCGGCCGCCGACCTCGCGTCCCTCGGGGAAGTGGCCGTACGCGTACTCCGCGAGGCTCCCCGCGACGAGCGCGGAGAGGAGGTTCCCGGTGATGTGTCCGCGGTCCGCGTGCGCGAAGCTGGACCAGACGAGCCCCTCCGGGTAGAAGTACGACCACGACCGGAACGGGATCACGACCGGTCGGTTCGGGTCGTCGATTCCGGACTGGACGAACAGGTACACTCCGATCACGCCGGCGACAACGAGGAGCGTCCCCCACGGGACACCGAGCAGGAGCCGCGAGCGGAGCGTCCGCGTCCAGTCGGTCCCTCGTCGATCCGCGAGGAACACCGCGGCGAGCGCGACGGCGACGGCGACGCCGCCGGCGGCGAGGTGGGCGGCGTCCGACGCCAGCGCGTCCGCGACCATGTCAGGTTCGACGGGGCCGCGCACACATCAATAACGGGGGTCGAACGCGGTACGGGGTCGGGCGTAATGCGAGGTCGAGCGGGCGGGCGAAAGCGTCCGACGGGTCAGATCTTGTTCTCGGCGTCGTCGGCCAGCTCCTCCATCCGCTTGCCGACGCGGCCGGCGGGCGAGAACTCGTCTTCGCTCATCGCGTTCGCTAAGGCGTTACCGAGGACGAACACGGCGTGTTTGTGTTCGCTCTTCGATTTGTGGACGTGGGAGGGGTCGACTTCGAGCTCGTCGTAGGGGTCGAACAGCGACCCGTCGACCGTCTCCTGCGCGCGGAAGTGCTCCATGATCGTCACCATCTGTTCGTGAAGCTCAAGCAGCTCGTCCTTGTGCATACCCACGGATACGGGTCGTAGGCCCTTTAAGCGTTGTTGAGGGCGGTACGCACGGTTCTGCGCCGCGGAGACCTTGACCGAGGGAGCCGCGCGGTCAGAAGACGTACTCGTCTTCGTGGCCCATCATCCCCTCGTCCTCGAACCCGTTGGAGTCGTCGTCGTCTCGCGGGCCGCTCGTCTTGTACGCCTTGATGCCGGTCGACAACAGCTCCTCGACCGCCTCCTCGCGGTTGAGGAACTCTCCTTCCTCGACCATCTGGGCAATCTGCATCTCCAGATGCTCCGGCACGGTTATCTTCACTTGTGGCATTTGCTGTCCGGGTCTTGTGGCATGGCGTATATAAAATTGGCGTCGCAGATCCGGAGATATGAAAACTCAAAGCAGAGACTCGAAATTTCATTTTTTATCTTCTGAAGGTCGGTTAGGTTTGTGCGAATCCCCCGCCGAGCGGTACCGGTGTCTCGCCGCCGGGCGTCCGTGCCGTTCGAGGGCGACACTCGCGGGTCCCCAGCGCGTCCTCTGAGAGCGACATTCATACGTCGGTCCGGGCCGAACGGCGGTTCATGACCGATTCCGGCGTCGACGCGGCCGAGGACCTCACCGACCTCTACCGCGAGTACGGCGACGACAGACTCCCTCCGGGCCAGCGCGAGACGGACGGCTTCCCGGTCCTCTCGAAGAGCGGGACGCCCTCGTGGGACCCGGAGACGTTCGAGTTCGAGGTGTGGGGCGCAGTCGAGGAGCCGCTCTCCCTCTCGCTCGACGAGTTCCGCGACCTCCCGTCGGTCACCCAGCGACAGGACTTCCACTGCGTGACCGGCTGGAGTAAGTTCGACTGCGAGTTCACGGGCGTCTCCTTCGCCGACCTCGCCGAGCGCGCCGGCGTCCGCGACGACGCCGAACACGTCATGTTCCACGCGCTCGACGGCTACACGACCGACCTCCCGCTCGACGAGTGTACGAAGCCGGGCGTCCAGCTCACCTACGGCTACGACGGCGACGACCTCCCGGCCGACCACGGCGGCCCCATCCGCGTCGTCACGCCGCACAAGTACGCGTACAAGGGCGCGAAGTGGGTCTCGGGCGTCGAGTTCCTCACCGAGCCCGAACTCGGCTACTGGGAGAAGCGGGGGTACAGCGACACGGCGAACCCTTGGAACGAGGAGCGCTACAGCTGAGCGCCCCCCGGGGTCGCGCTCGGCCCGTCCGCGTCGTCGTCCGAGTTCCCCCGGTCCTCCGCCCCGATAGTCAGGATAAAGGGTCCACGTCCCCGACTCGATACGCATGGAACAGGCGCGTTCGCGGTCGTCGTCGCCGCTGGTCAGCCGGACCACCGAGGTCGTCGAGCCGGCGTTCGCGGCGGCGTTCGGGGCGCTTCCCACCCCGCGCACGACGTGGAGCGCGCCGGACGACGCGCTGGTGATCGGCGGCGGCGAGGCCGCGACGCTGACCGCGTCCGGGGGCGACCGGTTCGCGGCGATCCGCGAGTCGGCGACGGAGCTGTTCGAGTCCGGCGACGTCCACGCCGGCACCGAGGCGGCCCGCCCCCGCGTGTTCGGCGGGTTCGCCTTCCACGAGGGCGCCTGCGACGGCGAGCCGTGGGCGCCGTTTCCGGAGGCCCGGTTCGTCCTGCCGCGGGTCCAGCTGACCTACGCCGACAACGGCGCGTGGCTCACAGTCAACGCGGTCGGGCCGGACGCCGGCGTCGACGCCGTCGAGGACCGGCTCGCCCGCGAGGTCGACCGGTTCGCCGCCCTCGACGCCGTCGACGCCGGGTCGCCGACCGCGGCCGTCGGCTCCCGGCCCCCTCGCCCGGGGATCCGCGAGAGCCGCCGGACGACGAGCCGCGACGCGTGGCGCGAGAGCGTCGGCGCCGCGGTCGACAGGATCGCCGACGGCGACCTTCAGAAGGTGGTGTTGGCGCAGGCGCTGGAGGCCGACCTCGCGGCCGACTTCCCGCGGGCGGCCACCCTCGAACGCCTCGCCGAGAAGTACCCCGACTGCCACCGCTACTGGTTCGAGCCCGCCGCGGGGGAGAGAGCCTTCTTCGGCGCCACGCCGGAGCGACTCGTCTCGCTGCGGGGGCGGACCGTCGAGACCGACGCGCTCGCCGGGACGACCGGCCGCGGCGAGACGCCGAGCGAGGACGAGTGGCTCGCGCGCGAGCTCCTCGACGACGAGAAGAACGTCCACGAGCACGAGCTGGTCGCGGAGACGGTCCGCGACCAGCTTGAGCCGTTCGCCGCGTCGGTCTCCGCGGGCGAGCGTCGGGTTCGACGACTCGCGACCGTCCAACACCTCCACACGCCGATCACCGCCGAGCTCGACGCGGACCGACACGTCCTCGAACTCGTTGAGGCGCTCCACCCCACCCCGGCGGTCGGCGGGCTCCCGCCGGACCGCGCGCTGGCGACGATCCGCGAGACGGAGCCGTTCGACCGCGGCTGGTACGCCGCGCCGGTGGGCTGGATCGACGCCGCCGGCAACGGCGCGTTCGCGGTCGCGATCCGGTCCGCGGTCGGAACCCGCCGTCGAGCCACGCTGTTCGCCGGCGTCGGCGTCGTCTCCGACTCCGATCCCGACCGCGAGTGGGACGAGGTCCAGCTGAAGTACCGGCCGATCCTCGACGAGCTGGAGGGCGACGCAGCGGATTGACCCCGCCTACTGAAACATCTTCAGCGGCTCGGCCTGCGTGCTTTCCTCGGTCGCCTGTCGCATCTGCTCTGCGAGCTGGCGCTTCGCGTTCCGGATCTCTGTCGCCTGCTCCACGAGCCCGTCGGTCGGCGTCTCGATCCCCGCGATCGGGTCGATGCCGTCGACGATGAGCGCCCGCGCCGCCTCGGGGTCGGGGAACTGCGGGTCGGACTCGACGACGAGCCCGACCGCGTCGCGGTCGTCCTCCAGCGCGGCCGCCAGCATCGCGCCCGTTGGCCCGGAGACGAGCCCGGACTCCGACGGCTCCGACACCTCGGCGCGGTCCAGCGCCTCGGCGCCGTTCCCGGTCGCGATCCCGTACAGCTCCGGGGGCTCCTCGTCCTTCTCGCGGCCGAGGCCGGAGAGGAACACCGGGAACAGGTCGATCTCGTCGAACCACGAGCCGAGGCAGGCCGCGACCTCCGTCGCCGCCCCCGGGTTCACGGGGACGTCGCTGCGCAGCGCGACGAGATCCAGCTCGGAGTCGGCGTACAGCCGGACCGGGGTCGTCGCGGCCGTCTCGGACTCGCGGTAGACGGTCACCGGCGGGAGCCCGTCGCAGTGGACGTTCGCGTAGTGGGTCATCCCGTGGGCGTCGATCAGGTGGTCCGTCGCGATTTTCCCGACGAGCCCGACGCCGGGGAACCCCTCTATCAGCGTCGGCTCGTCCAGCGAGACGCCGTCGTCGAGGACGGAGATGCGTGCCATGTGCGGCCGTACGCCCGGGGTCGACCTAAAGGTGCGGCGGCGGGAGGCACCTCGCGCGTCCCGAAACGGTCTAACGGCCCGACGCGAAAGGGGGGCCATGAATCCGCTCGACCGATACGAGTCGCTCGTCGACGACGTCGACGCGTTCCGGGCGGCGTGCGACCGGCCCCTCCCCTCGGTCGTGCGCACGAACGGGATCGCGGCGACGCCGGCCCGCGTCCGCGAGGTGTTCGACGAGTCGGGCGTCGCTTACGAGCCCGTCGACTGGCACGACGGCCTCTTCCGGCTCCCAGACGGCAACCCCGGCGGCAACTGGCCGTACGTCCACGGCTGGACTCACGGGCAGGAGGAGGTGTCCGTGCTGCCGACGCTCGCCCTCGACCCGCGACCCGGCGAGCGCGTCTGGGACGCCTGCGCGGCGCCCGGCAGCAAGACCACCCAGATCGCCGACGCGATGGACGACGAGGGGACCGTCGTCGCCAACGACAACAACCTCGGGCGCCTCTCCGCGCTCCGGCACAACGCCGAGCGCCTCGGGATCACGAACGCGATCGTCACGAACCAGGACGCCCGCAACTTCTCGACGAAGCCGCTGGCGTTCGACGAGTTCGACCGCGCGTTGGTCGACGCGCCCTGCTCCTGTGAGGGCACGTGCCGGAAGAACCCGGACGTCCTCGACCAGTGGACGCTCGACCACGTCCACGCGGTCGCCGGCATCCAGAAGGGCGTCCTGACGAGGGCCGTCCAGGCGACCCGCCCCGGCGGCGTCGTCGTCTACTCCACGTGTACGTTCGCGCCCGAGGAGAACGAGGCCGTCCTCGACCACGTCCTCGCGAACGAGGACTGCGAACTGGTCGAGTTCGACCTGCCGCTCGACGCCGACCCCGGCGTGACCGAGTGGGAGGGGGAGACGTACGACGAGTCGGTGACGCGCGCGCAACGGATCTACCCCCACCGCAACGACACGGGCGGCTTCTTCTGCGCGAAGCTTCGAGTCGGCGGCGCGGCGGGCGATGAGACCGATAGCGCGGCCGCCGCCGACGGGGTGGTGGACGCGTGAGCGACGAGACCGGCGGAGAGGCGGGCGACGCCCCCACCAACGACGGCCAGCGGTTCGACCGGCTCCCCGCGACCCCTGCGGACCGCGAGGTCGAGGGCCGTGCGAGCCGCGCGGAGGTCCTCGACTGGTGGGAGGAGCGGTTCGGGATCGACCCCGAGGTGTTCGCGGAGTACTCCTTCTGGGAGAAGGGCGCGGGGAAGATCTGGATCTTCAACGGCGAGGCGACCGACCCCAGCGAGGTCGAGGCGATCGGGATGACCTTCCTGCGCACGCGACAGGACCACTGGAAGCCGACCGGCCGGGCGGTCTCGCGGTTCGGTCGCCTCGCGACCAAGAACGCGATCGAACTGGACCCGGCGCAGGCGTCCCGGTTCGCGGCGGGTGACGACCAAGACCTCCCCGAGTGGGACGGCGACTGGGGCTACCTGATCGCGACCCACGAGGTCGCGGGCGAGTCGGTCCCGATCGGGGTTGGGCTGTACCTCTACGACGAGCTGCGCTCCGTGGTCCCGAAGGGGAGCCGGGCGGACCTGCCGGTCGTGGAGTGAGCGGTCCTCCCGGCGTTCGGTAAAAAGTCAGTCGTCGGAGCGCCGCGGTTCGACGGCGCTCCAGCGGGTCGTGCGGGTCAGATCGACGTGTCCTCCGGCGGCTTGGTGGCGAGGTTGGTGATTCCGTACGCCGCCAGTAGCAGCAGCCCCAGCAGGATGGTGTACGACCGGACGCTGAGGCTTATCAGCGTCTCGTGGACGACCTGTCCCTCTCCCGACACCGGGTGCGGCGCTCCCGCGATTATCTCGAGCAGCCCCATCCCGACCGTGCCGATCAGGATGAGCGCGCCGCCGCCGTACAGTCCGACTCGTTCCATGGTAGTGAGTTGGCTCATGCGTCGTCACCTCGTTAGCCGATTAAGTACCGCAGCCGCGGGTGGTCCCTGACGAACGACGTCTTCGCGAGGCAGGCGTCGACGCCGAGCACGCGCCCGGCCCCGAGCGTGGCGATCATCGCGAAGATCAGCAGCCCGAGCAGGTCGCCGGTGATCACGCCGTGGGCCCAGCCGCCGGTCTCGCCGTTGATGAAGTAGAAGAACGTCATCAGGAACGCGCCGAAGAACGCCGCCAGCCGCGTCAGCGCGCCGACGATCAGCCCCAACCCGATCAGCGTCTGTCCCAAGGGGACCATGATGTTCGTGAACGACAACAGGATCCCGTCGGAGAACAGCGTGACCACCGGGCCGAGGCTCGTCTGCGCCGCCGCGCCGCCAACGAACCAGCTCGCGTCGAACGGCCACGCGAGGAACTTGTCGAGTCCCGCGTGGAGGAACCACCACCCGACGATCAGACGCAAGACGACGAGCCAGTAGGCGAAGCGCGACTCCTCGACCGGGAACGATACGTCTCTGCCCAGCAGCTGCGTTTGGATGTTCGTGACCATGCGTAACCTCGGTTGCGAAAATGTTCGGTTAGGATATATAAACCTATCTCCAATGTCACCGACGAGTAATTCGCGAACCGCGGACTACTCCTTCCGTCTCACCGTTCCGCCGCCGAGCCCCTCCCACTCAACTCGGTAGCCGAGCGTCGAGAGGGTTGCGCTCGCGTCGTCGACGCCGTACTCGTCCAGCGTCGCCTCCACCGTGGACAGCGCCGCCCCGTCGTCGATATCGTCGTCGATTCGCTCCAACACCGCCGGTCTGACCAGCGTGCGGCCGACAAGCTCGTGGGCGGGGAACGGCCCGCCCTCCACCGCCGCCTCGCTCACGCCGTGTCGGTCGGCGAGGTCCCGCAGGGGGAGCACGTCGTCCGCCGGTTCGAAGGCGTCCGGGAGGACGGCGGCGGCGTCCGCGACGAACTCGGCCTCGTACTCGCGGAGCACGTCGACCACGTCCTTCACGCGGACCGCGCCCGAGTAGGTGACGACGCGGTGGTCGCGTGCGGCTACCTCCTCGCCGACGCCAAGGCTCTCGTCGACCGCGACGAGCAGGTCCACGTCCTCCACGTCAGCGAGTTGGCCGAGCTTCTTCTCGACGTACTCGGGGGTCCAGAAGCCCATGACCTCGAAGAACAGCCGGAAGTCGGCGTGGTCGTAGTCGAACGCGAAGTCCGGGATCATGACGCTCGCGCCGGTTTCGAGGGGTTCCGGCTCGCGGACGAGGGTCCAGTCGAGGTCGAGCCCGCGGAACCGACCGGCGAAGTCCGCTTCGACCCCGCTGTCGAAGTCGGGCTCCGCCACCGGCTCCACGTCGGGCACGGTCACGTCGCCGTCCGAGAGCCGCATCGTTCGCTCGCGGCCGCGGTCGTCGATCGTCGCCTCCAGCGACCACTCGGCGGACTCCGCGGCGGTCCGGAGCAGTCTCGCGAAGGCGGTCCCGTACCGTCGGGTGCGCGAGAACAGCGCGTCAGGCCCGGTGACGACGAGCTCCCGGCCCTCGGGAGTCTGCTCCAGTTCGTACATCAGCCGCAGGCGCTTCACCGCCGAGACGAGCCGCTTCGGGTCGTTCGACCGCACTCTGACCTCGGTGGCGTCGAACAGCGTAGTCTGGGCCAGAGAGAGGTCGTACTGCTCCAGCAGCGTGTCGGGGTCCCAGCGCACGTCGGCGTCGACGAGTACCCGATTCACGTCGCGGTCGGCGTACAGCGACGCCGACACGTCCCTCGAGTCGATCCCAAGCGCGTCGGCCGCGCGGTCGACCGCGGTCTCTCGCTCCGCCTCGCTCGCGACGCCGACCGCCTCCGCGGCCTCGAACGCGGCCCGCCGGACGCGACGCGGCGGGACGGCCGCGCGCGTCTCGAACTCGCACTCGCGCTCGACGAGCGCCGCCAGCCCGCGGACGAGCTTGAAGTCGCCGTTCCGCGCGGCCGCGTCGGCCTCCAAGTCCGCCAGCGCGTCGTCGAGGTCGCCGCGGCGCTCGCCGACGTGCGACTCGAACGCCCCGAGCACGCGCGCCGCGAGCGGCCGATGTTCCCGCCCGGTGAACTGCGGGCGGTAGCCGCCGCCCGCCCGGGAGACGCGCAGGAGGTCCTTCCGTAGCACGGCGGCGGCTACGGGCGTGGCGGCCTAAAACCGGCCGGGTTCGACGCTCCCGCGCCGACGCGCGCTTCCGGCCGCGGCTCGCCCGCATCGGCCCCTCCGCCCGCATCAGTCGTCGTCCGTGGTCTCCGGGGTGAACGTCACTCCCTCGACCTCGATCCGCTCCGGCACGCGGCTCGTGTCGTGGGTCCCGACCGGCGGGAGGTTCACGCTCGCGGCCGGCGACGCGTCGAGGTCCGTCCCCTCCGATCCCGCTATCGACGCCATCTCGCCGTCCGCGTCTCGGGCGTCCTGATCGATCCGCATCGAGCAGAACTCCGCGCCGCACATCGAGCAGAAGCGGGCCTCCTTGTAGTTGTCTCCCGGAAGCGTCTGGTCGTGGTACGACCGCGCGCGCTCGGGGTCGAGCGCGAGGTCGAACTGGCGCCGCCAGTCGAACTCGTACCGCGCCTCAGAGAGCGCGTCGTCCCAGTCGCGCGCGCCGGGGAGGTCGTTCGCCACGTCGGCCGCGTGCGCCGCGATCCGATACGCGGCGAGACCGTCCCGCACGTCCTCGGGCTCCGGCAGTCCGAGGTGCTCCTTCGGCGTCACATAGCACAGCATGGCCGCGCCGGCCCGCGCGGCCTCGGTCGCGCCGATCGCGCTCGTGATGTGGTCGTACCCCGGCGCCACGTCCGTCACCAGCGGGCCGAGGACGTAGAACGGCGCTCCGTCGCACACCGCCTGCTGCCGCTCGACGTTCTCCGCGATATCGTCCAGCGGGACGTGGCCGGGGCCCTCCACCATTACCTGGACGCCGTGGTCCCACGCGGTCCGCGTGAGGTCTCCGAGGGTGTCGAGCTCGGCGAACTGCGCCTCGTCGCTCGCGTCGGCCACACAGCCCGGCCGGAGGCCGTCCCCGAGCGAGACCGTCACGTCGTGTTCGGCGAATATCTCACATATCGCCTCGAAATTCGCGTACAGCGGGTTCTGCGACCCGTTCTCCTCCATCCACTGCGCGAGGATCGACCCCCCTCGCGAGACGATCCCCGTCTTCCGGCCGTCGGTCAGCGGGAGGTGTCCCATCAGTATCCCCGCGTGGACCGTCATGTAGTCGACGCCCTGCCGCGCCTGTTTCTCGATGACGTCGAGCAGGAGCTCGCGGGTGATCGCCTCGGCGGACTCGGCCCGCTTGACCGCCTCGTAGATCGGGACCGTCCCGACCGGCACCGGCGAGTGCGCGACGTTGGCCTCGCGGGTCGCGTCCAGCTCGTCGCCCGTCGAGAGGTCCATCACCGTGTCGGCGCCGTAGTGGACCGCCGCGTGGAGCTTTTCGAGCTCCTCCTCCCGGCCGCTCGTCGTCTCGCTGTTCCCGATGTTCGCGTTGACTTTCGTGGCGAACGCCCGGCCGATGACCATCGGGTCGAGCGCGTCGTGCGCGTGGTTGTTCGGAATCACCGCGCGCCCCTCGGCGACCGCCTCGCGAACGAACTCCGGGTCGCGGTTCTCGCGCGCCGCCGCGCGTTCGATCGCGGAGGTGACCTCGCCGCGTCGCGCCCGCTCCATCTGTGTCGCTGGCATAATCACTCGGTAATACCACTAACTAATATATTCTGTGGTAAACGGCTCGGCGCACCGAGTCGGCGCCCGGGTGCGACACGCTTAACCCCGAAACTCGCGGATCGGAGAGTAATGAGTACCGACGCGGCGGGCGACGCCGAGTCCGACGACGCCGCTTCCGGGGACCCCAGCGACTCCGAGGCGTTCGTCCGCACCTGCGAACACCTCGTCGACAGGATCCTCGACGGCGAGATCGAGCGCAACGACCTCGAACGCGCCAAGCTCGACGCCTGCTCGGAGTTCGGCTCCCCCAAGGTGCCGAAGAACACCGAGATCCTCGACCACGCACCGACGGAGCACCGCGACGACGTGATCGAGGTGGTCCAGCGCAAGCCCGTCCGGACCGCGTCCGGGGTCTCCCCCGTGGCGATCATGACTTCCCCCGAACTGTGCCCGCACGGGAAGTGCCTCTACTGCCCGGGCGGCCCGGCCTCAGAGTTCTCCTCCGCGCAGTCGTACACGGGCCACGAGCCCGCGGCGGCCCGCGGCGAGCAGAACGACTACGACCCGTACGGGCAGGTCACGCTCCGGCTCGAACAGCTCCGCAAGATCGGCCACCCCGTCGACAAGGTGGAGCTCATCCTCATGGGCGGGACGATGACCGCGCGCTCGCACGACTACCAGGAGTGGTTCGTCAAGCGCGCGCTCCAGGCGATGAACGACTACGACCTCGACAAGGAGCCGGAGCCCGCGGAGGGCGAGTCGTTCGCGCCCGCGCCCGAGGAGACCGAGTTCGAGTACCTCGAAGACGTGATCGCCGAGAACGAGACGAATCCGATCCGCAACATCGGCACCACCTTCGAGACGAAGCCCGACTGGTGCGACCCGGAGCAGATCGACCGGATGCTCGACCTCGGCGGCACGAAGGTCGAGGTCGGCGTCCAGACCACCTACGAGCGGATCAACCGCGAGATGCACCGCGGCCACGGCAACGAGGCGAGCCGGAACGCCAACCGCCGCCTGCGCGACGCGGCGTTCAAGGTCGGCTTCCACATGATGCCGGGCCAGCCCGGGATGACCCGCGAGATGTGTCTGGAGGACTTCCGGCAGCTGTTCGAGAACCCCGACTGGCGCCCCGACTACCTGAAGATCTACCCCACGCTCGTCGTCGAGGGGACGCGGGTGTACGACCGGTGGCGGCGCGACGACTTCGACCCGCTCACGAGCGAGGAGGCGGCCGACCTCGTCGCCGACGTGATGGACCTCATCCCGAAGTACACGCGGCTCCAGCGCGTCCAGCGCGACATCCCGGCCGACTTCATCGACGCGGGCGTCCAGAAGTCGAACCTCCGACAGCTCGCCGCCCAGCGCGCCGAGGAGAAGGGGATCGTCCAGCGCGACATCCGCGCCCGCGAAGTGGGCCACAACGACGCCGACCCCGACCCGGACGACGTGGAACTCTCGGTCACCACCTACGAGGCCGGCGGCGGCACGGAACACTTTATCGCCTTCGAGGACCCCGTGCGCGACCTGCTCGTCGGCTTCTGTCGGCTTCGGTTCCCCTCGTTCGCCCCCGACCAGCCGGGCGCGCCGGGAACCGAGAGCGACCCGATCCGGCCGGAGCTCGAAGACGCCGCGCTGGTCCGCGAGCTCCACGTGTACGGCAACGAGGTCGGCATCGGCGGCGACGGCGACTGGCAGCACCAGGGGTACGGGACGAAGCTGCTCGAACGCGCCGAGGAACTGTCTCGCGAGGCGGGGTACGACAAGGTCGCGGTCATCTCCGGCATCGGCGCCCGCGAGTACTACCGCAACAAGCTCGGTTACCGGCAGGACGGGCCGTACGTGTCGAAGCGGCTGTAGGCCCTCGGCCGACCGAACCCACGCCCGCTTCCGCCGGGAGTCGCTCCCCCGTCGCGTACCGTCGTCGACTGACGTTTCTGGCGACCACCGCCTTTCTGTTTACTTGGATTTGGATTAGTACAGAGTCATTCATTGATGAACATTTATACTCTATCAGGATACAATATCGGTACCCCGTCACACGAGGACTACTCACATGAATTTCGAACGACGAACTTTCGTGAAGGGGGTTGCCGGGCTCGCCGCGACGGCGACGATCACAGGAACTGCGTCGGCCGCGGACGGACAGACGCAGTATATCGTCGGTGCGAACGGGAACGGCGTCGCCGACGCCGTCACGGACGCGGGGTTCGAGGTCCGTCACGAGCTCGCCGACGGTGACGTGCTGGTCGCGGTCGGTCCGAGCGACGCAGCCGCCGACATCGAGTCGGTCAAGGGCGTCAAGGCGGCGAATCCGGACCTGAAGCTCGAACTCGACGAGCCGGAAGTCAACACCGAGGCGGCCGACGAGACCCCGCCGAGCGAGGGCGCCGCGCTGTCCGACCTCCAGTGGGACAAGGAGATCACCGACGTCTTCGAGGCCCACGAGTACGCGACCGGGGAGGGAACGCGCGTCGCGATCGTCGACACCGGGATTGACCTGAACCACCCGGACCTCGGAAACGTCAACGAGGAGCTCGGCCAAGCCTTCGTCGCCGACGACGACGTACCGGAGATCGGGCCCGACGACTCTGGATCTCACGGCACGCACGTCGCCGGAACCGTCGGCGCCACGGGCGAATCCGGCGTCGTCGGTACCGCCCCGGACACGGAGCTGATCCCGGTTCGCGTGTTCCCCGCAGAGGGCGGCGCGACGTTCGGTGACATCCTCGCTGGCATCGACTACGCGGCAGAGATCGGCGCCGACGCGGCGAACTTCAGCCTCGGAATCCCGGGCGTTCAGCAGCCGGGATCGGAGCTGAACAAGCTCAAGGCGGAGGTCCAGACCGTGTTCCAGAGCGCGGTCCGGCGCGGGACCGTGATCACGGGGAGCGCCGGCAACGACTCGGGGAGCCTTCAGGGGAGCGGCTTCACCCTGCCGAACAGCGTCCCGGCGGCGTTCACCGTCAGTGCGACCTCGCCCGCGGACACGCTCTCCTTCTACTCGAACTTCGGCACGAGCGACATCGACATCGCCGCGCCGGGCGGTGGGTACGAAACGCTGGAGAAGACGCTGGTCGAAGACCCCGACGCCGTCGAGTGGCCATTCCCGACGAACCTCGTGCTGTCGACAATCCCCGTCGAACAGGGAGCGTACGGGTACAAGGCCGGCACTTCCATGGCAGCCCCGCAGGTCGCCGGCCTCGCTGCACTCGTCCGCGAACTCGAACCGAACGCGAATGCGAGCCGGATCGAGCAGGCGATCCAGAAGGGCGCCGAGGGGGCGAACGGCAAGAGCGACTCGGAGTTCGGTGCCGGGATCATCAACGCGCTCAACACCGTCGAGCGTCTCGGCAGCGGCAAGGGGAAAGGCAACGGTAACTGACGCGCGGGGAGCCGACCGTCGCGCTGAATCCCACAACGACACGCCTTTTTCCGCCCCGGCGGTCTCTATCACGTATGGACCAGAAGCGGGAGCTGTCGAGCATCGACCTCGCGGCCCTCGTCACCGAGCTGAATCGGTACGAGGGCGCGAAGGTCGACAAGGCGTACCTCTACGACGACGACCTGCTCCGGCTGAAGCTGCGCGACTTCGACCGCGGCCGCGTCGAGCTCATGATCGAGGTCGGAGACATCAAACGCGCGCACGCCGCCGACCCGGACCACGTCGCGGACGCGCCGGGCCGCCCGCCGAACTTCGCGAAGATGCTCCGGAACCGGCTGTCCGGCGCGGACTTCGCGGGCGTCGAGCAGTACGAGTTCGACCGCATCCTCACCTTCGAGTTTGAGCGCGAGGACCAGAACACGACGCTCGTCGCCGAGCTGTTCGGGCAGGGCAACGTCGCCGCGCTCGACGAGACGGGCGAGGTGATCGGGGCGCTGTCGACGGTCCGGCTGAAGTCCCGGACGGTGGCGCCCGGCTCGCAGTACGAGTACCCCGCCTCGCGGCTCAACCCCCTCGACGTGAGCCGCGGCGGGTTCGACCGGCACATGCGCGAGTCGGACAGCGACGTGGTGCGCACCCTCGCCACCCAGTTGAACCTCGGCGGCCTCTACGCCGAGGAGGTGTGTACCCGCGCCGGCGTGCCGAAGGAGACGCCCATCGAGGAGGCGACGGACGACCAACTCGGGGCGCTCCACGACGCCCTCTCCCGGATCGACGAACGGCTCCGCTCGGGCGACATCGACCCCCGAGTGTACGAGGAATCGATCGACGGCGACGGGAGCGACGGCGGCGCCGGTGACGCCGACCCCCGCGTGGTCGACGTGACCCCCTTCCCGCTCGCGGAGCACGAGGACCTGCCGAGCGTGGGGTTCGACTCCTTCAACGCCGCCGTCGACGAGTACTTCCACCGGCTGGGGAGCGAGGAGACCGGCGACGGCGAGGCGCCCGCCGACGCGAGCGCCTCCCGCCCGGACTTCGAGGAGGAGATCGCCAAACAGGAGCGGATCATCGAACAGCAGCGCGGCGCGATCGAGGGGTTCGAGGAACAGGCGCAGGCGGAGCGCGAGCGCGCGGAGCTGCTGTACGCGAACTACGACCTCGTTGACGAGGTGATCTCGACGGTGCGGGAGGCCCGCGAGAACGAGGTGCCGTGGGACGAGATCGCGGAGACGCTCGACGCCGGCGCGGAGCGGGGAATTCCGGCCGCGGAGGCCGTCGTCGACGTCGACGGCGGCGAGGGGACGGTAACGGTGGAACTCGAGGACGATGACGGCGACCCCGTCCGCGTCGAGGTTGACGCGAGCGAGGGCGTCGAGGTCAACGCCGACCGCCTCTACCGGGAGGCGAAACGCGTCGAGGAGAAGAAGGAGGGGGCGATGGCGGCGATCGAGTCCACCCGCGAGGAGCTGGAGGCGGTCAAGGAACGGAAGGCGGAGTGGGAGGAACAGCAGGCGGCCGACGACGGCGGCGAGGAAGAGGGCGACGACGAGGACGACGACGAGGCGTACGAGACCGACTGGCTCTCCCGCTCTTCGATCCCGATCCGCAGCCCGGACGACTGGTTCGAGCGGTTCCGCTGGTTCCGCACCTCGACCGGCTACCTCGTCATCGGCGGGCGCAACGCCGACCAGAACGAGGAGTTGGTGAAGAAGTACATGGGTAAACACGATCGGTTCTTCCACACGCAGGCGCACGGGGGGCCGGTGACGATCCTCAAGGCCTCGGGCCCGTCGGAGTCGGCCGATCCGGTCGACTTCTCGGAGGAGACCCTGCGGGAGGCCGCGCAGTTCGCCGTCTCCTACTCGTCTGACTGGAAGGATGGCCGCGGCGCGGGCGACGCGTACATGGTCGACCCCGACCAGGTGTCGAAGACCCCCGAGAGCGGCGAGTACATCGAGAAGGGGAGCTTCGTGATCCGCGGCGACCGGACGTACTTCGAGGACGTCCCCTGCCGGATCGCCGTCGGCGTCCAGTGCGAGCCGGTCACCCGCGCCATCGGCGGCCCGCCGTCGGCCGTCGTCGACCGCGCGGCCGCGCACCTCACCTTCGAACCGGGGATGTACGCGCAGAACGACGCCGCGATGATGGCGTACCGGAATCTGAAAGAGCGGTTCGCGGACCAGTCGTTCGTGCGGAAGGTCGCGAGCGCGGACCAGCTACAGGAGTTCCTCCCGCCGGGCGGGTCGGACATCGTCGACTGAGGCCCCCCGTCGACCGCGGAACGATTCTTCTCCCCGAGCGCGACGTTTTCAAGCCTCCGCGACCGAGGCGAGGCTATGACCTTCGAATCGCTGCCGGAGGGGTGGCGGGTGTGGAACGAGGAGCCCAGCGGCCGGGCGATCCTCGTCTACCGACCCGATGTCTTCGGGAGCGGCGACCTCCCGGACGAGTGTCTCCCGACGATCTACCTGACGAACGGCTCCCGCAACGCGCGGCCCGGCTCGGGCCAGTACGCGACTGACGAGTGGCACGTCGTCCTCTTCTTGGAGCCCGAAATCGAGGCGGTCGCGGAGACGCACGAGAGCCGCGAGGCGGGCGCGGCCGGCGCGGTCGATGTCGCGGAACGGTTCGTCGGGGGCGAGATCGATTACCGGGACGCGTATCAGGTGCCCCGCGAGGCGTACTTCGCGCGCCTCGACGAGTTCGTCGGTGCTGAAGAGGGGGCGTAACGACGCGCCGGCGAGCCGAGCTTTATCCACGATCGCGTATATTATCGTACGATTAGCGGAGCGATACGCCACGAACACGAGGATTTTTATCGCCGCCCGCCTCACCCTCGCGTACATGAACGCCGGTGGGGACTACGGCGGCGACGAACCGCGAGAGAAGTGCGGCGTCGTCGGCGTCTCGCTCGAGGACCGGGAGGCCGCGCGACCGCTGTACTACGCGCTGTACGCGCTCCAACACCGCGGCCAGGAGTCGGCCGGCATCGTCACGCACGACGGGTTCCAGCAGCACAGCCACGTCGAGCGCGGCCTCGTCGGCGACGCCTTCGATGAGGGGGACCTCGCGTCGCTGTCGGGCGGCACGGGCATCGGCCACGTCCGCTACCCGACCGCCGGGAGCCTTGACAAGAGCTGCGCGCAGCCCTTCTCGGTGTCGTTCAAGTCCGGCTCGCTCGGGCTCTCCCACAACGGGAACCTCGTCAACGCCGACGAAGTGCGCGAGGAGCTCGCGGCCGCGGGCCACGCGTTCACCTCCGACGGCGACACCGAGGTGATCGCCCACGACCTCGCGCGGAACCTCCTCGAAGAGGACCTCGTGCGGGCGGTCAAACACACGATGAACCGCATCCACGGCTCCTACTCGCTGGCGATCACCCACGACGACACCGTGCTGGGCGTCCGCGACCCGCTTGGCAACCGCCCGCTGTGTCTCGGGAAGATCGACGGCGGCTACGTCCTCGCCAGCGAGTCGGCCGCCATCGACACGCTCGACGGGGAGCTGATCCGCGACGTCCGACCCGGCGAGCTCGTCGTCCTCGACCCCGACGGCACCGGCTACGACACGTATCAGTTGGTTGAGCGCGACGCGACCGCCCACTGTTTCTTCGAACACGTCTACTTCGCGCGCCCCGACTCCGTCATCGACGAGAGCCTCGTGTACGAGGTGCGCCGGAAGCTCGGCCGGAAGCTCTGGGAGGAGTCCGGCGTCGAGTCCGACGTGGTGATGCCCGTCCCCGACTCCGGGCGCGCCTTCGCCTCCGGCTACGCGGACGCGGCCGGGGAGACCACGGCCGACGGCGAACCGCGGGCGGCCGACGACGGCGGCGTCGAGTTCGCCGAGGGGCTGATGAAGAACCGGTACGTGGGCCGGACGTTCATCATGCCGACCCAGGACGAGCGCGAGCGCGCGGTCCGGCTGAAGCTGAACCCGATCCGCTCGACGGTGGAGGGGAAGTCGGTCACCATCATCGACGACTCCATCGTCCGCGGGACGACCTCGACCCAGCTCGTCGAGCTCGTGCGCGAGGCGGGCGCGGAGGAGGTCCACCTCCGGATCGGCGCGCCGCCGATCCTCGCCCCCTGCTACTTCGGCATCGACATGGCCACGCGCGAGGAGCTGATCGCGGCCGACGCCTCGACCGAGGAGATCCGCGAGGAGGTCGGCGCGGACTCGCTGTCGTACCTCTCGATCGACGCGGTCGCGGAGGCGCTCGGCGAGAGCCGGGCCGACCTCTGCCTCGGCTGCGTCACCGGCGAGTACCCGTTCGACGTCGAGGGCGAGGCGACCGACCGCGACGTCGACGCGCCGGTCTCTGACCCGACGCCCGCGGACGACTGAGCCGGTAGCCGCGGCCGCGACCCCGCACACGTTCGCCGCCGGTCCGACCGTTCGGAACGTATCGGGGGCTTAAATACGATCACGGTCAGAGGTGCGAGCATGACAGGGAACACCGACGCCGCCGAGGGCGACGCCGCGTCGATGAGCCGCCGCGGATTCTTCCGCGCCGGGGCCGCCGGAGCGGCGGTCGCGGCGGGGGTCGCGGCCGGAAGCGGGACCGCCGCCGCCCAGTACGACGGGTGGCTCGAGGGCGTCAGCAACTACGACGGTACTCACGACTACCGCGGGCAGGACGAGGTCACCGTCTCGGTCGGCGCGGGCGAGAACGGGCTCCGCTTCGGCCCCGCCGCCATCCTCATCGACCCGGGCGCGACCGTCGTCTGGGAGTGGACCGGACAGGGCGGCGGTCACAACGTCGTCGCGGACGATGGCGCGTTCGACAGCGGCTCGCCCGTCTCGGAGGAGGGCACGACCTTCGAGTACACCTTCGAGGACGCGAGCGACGGTGACACGTTCAATTACCTCTGTGAACCCCACCGGGCGGTCGGAATGAAGGGCGTCGTGGCTGTCGGGTCCGTCGACGACGACCTCGTCGACCCGCAGGCCGAGGGCGGCTCCGGCAGCGGCGGTGGCTCTGGCGGCGACGGCGGCGACGGTGGCTCCGGGAGCGGCGACTCGGGCGGGTCCGACGGCGGTCTCTCCGCGAGCGACATCGGAACGCTGGCGCTCGGGTTCGGCTTCGCCGGCGCGCTGCTCGTCCCGCTGTTCTACGCGGCACACAAGAAGGCAGAGCGGAACGCGTAGTCCTCTTCTCGCGTCTTTCCTCAGTAGATGTGGTACAGCAGCAGGTACACGCCGATCCCCATCGTGAAGGAGATCAGCCAGAGGACGGCGCCGACGAACCCGACCTGCGAGTGCCGCGTCTGATAGAGGTCCGCGTACGGGCGCGTCGCCGCGAGGAACAGCGCGTGGAAGACGAAGGGGACGCAGACGATCGCGAGCAGGATGTGGATCGCGAGGAAGGGGAGGTACACGTACGAGTAGACGAGCTCCGGCCCGGGGAACTCGGTGGTGCCGACGTGGATCAGTCGGTAGAGGTACGCCCCGAGGAACGCGGCGAACAGCGCGAACGAGGTCACCATGAAGTTCCGATGACGCGTCACGTTCCCGCGGGAGATCGCCCGCCAGCCGAGCAGGATCGTTGCGATCGCCGTCGCGGAGACGGCGGCGTTGAAGTGCGGGATCGCGGCGAGGACGGCGTCGCTCGCGCGCGGGAGCAGCGAACTCGGGATCACGCCGCCCACCGCGCCGAAGACGAGCGCGAGCGCGACGCCGGAGGCGACGGCGGTCAACACGGAGACGTTCTCGCGGGCCCAGTCGGACATGCCAGGACGGAGGGACGCGACCCCCAAACGCGTGCCGGTTGCGGTCGACGCGTTCCGGTCGCGGTCGCCGGATCGGGACGGCGGCGCGCCGCCCGCCGGTCTGCGAAACCCCGGCACGGCTCCCTCGAATGGAAGGGCTTTTAATTGGGGACAGGGTACGTGGAGACGCGACAGAACACCGCGAGCGTGGGTAGCCAAGCCAGGCCAACGGCGCAGCGTTGAGGGCGCTGTCCTGTAGAGGTCCGCCGGTTCAAATCCGGTCCCACGCATCGCTCGGGGCACACCCCCACCGATGCCGGTGTTGTCTCTACGACAGCACCCACGCACAATTCCTTTCGATGCTACGTGAGAAGTGACGACTACGATCGGAATGCTACGGTGGTGAACTGCCCCAAAGCCCCGGCCGCTCGGTTATAAATCGTTACTCGTGGACCGGCGGCGACCACCTCCAAAGCCCCAGTCGCGAGGGCGGCGCACGCTCGCTGCGCTCCTCGTTCGTTCGCTTCGCTCACTCACTACGGTGCTTACGTCGCCTGCGCCGCCCTCGCGACTGCCCCTTCGAGTCCCGCCCAGCACAGCACCGCGCCTCACGCCTCCCCAGCCTCGTCACCGGACGACCTCTGGTTGTAAGCGAGAGCGGGGCTCTCGCCCTGTCGGTGGTCCGGAGCGAAGCGGAGGACCACCGACTCCCTCGCGCGTGCTGGCTTCGCGGCCGCCGGGGGCGGTCGATCGCAGGCACGCGCCACCGCATCGGCTGTTTGTTGCTGATTGTCGCCTCGCCCGCGCGAACTGCCACCCTTTCAGTCGCGCGCCGTCGGAGTGTGGCGTAATGAGTACGGACGCGACCCCCGAGTACGACTACGAGGAACTGGGGCTCGTCGCCGGGCTGGAGATCCACCAGCAGCTCGACACCGAGACCAAGCTGTTCTGCGACTCCCCGACCGTCGAGCGCGACCCCGACGAGTCCGACCGGTCGATCACCCGACAGCTCCACCCGACGAAGAGCGAACTGGGCGAGCTGGACGACGCCGCGATGGAAGAGAGCCGCGTCGACCGCGAGTTCACCTATCTCGCGTACGACACGACCTGCCTCGTCGAGGAGGACGACGAACCGCCCCGCCGCGTCGACGGCGAGGCGCTCTCCGTGGCGCTCCAGATCGCCGACCTGCTCGACCTCTCGGTCGTCGACCAGGCGCACGTCATGCGGAAGCTCGTCATCGACGGCTCGAACACCTCCGGCTTCCAGCGCTCGATCCTCCTCGGGCAGGACGGCGAGATCGAGACGGAGTCCGGGTCGGTGTCGGTCGTCGACCTCATGCTCGAAGAGGAGTCCGCGAAGCGCGTCGAAGAGACGGACGACGGCGTCGTCTACTCGCTCGACCGGCTCGGCGTCCCCCTCGTCGAGATCGGGACGGGCCCGGACATCCGCAGCCCGGAGGGCGCGCGGCAGGCCGCCGAGCGCATCGGGATGCTGCTTCGCTCGACGGGCGCGGTCAAGCGCGGACTCGGCACCATCCGGCAGGACGTGAACGTCTCCATCGCCGACGGCGCGCGCGTCGAGGTGAAGGGCGTTCAGGACCTCCAAGGGATCGAGGACATCGTCCGCGGCGAGGTGGGCCGACAGGCGGAGCTGCTCGAAATCCGCGACGAACTCCGCGAACGCGACGCGAGCGTCGGCGACGTGACGGACGCGACCGACGTCTTCGCCGACACCGAGTCGGGCGTCATCCGCGGCGCGCTCGACTCTGGCGGGAAGGTCACCGCGGTCCCGCTGTTCGGGTTCGACGGCCTCGTTGGCCGGGAACTCCAGCCCGACCGCCGGCTCGGCACGGAGCTGTCGGACCACGCGAAGCGCCACGGCGCGGGCGGCATCTTCCACACCGACGAACTGCCGGCGTACGGCGTCACCGAGGCGGAGGTCGACGCGCTACGCGATGCGGTCGGCGCGGGCGAGGCGGACGCGGTCGCCATCGTCGCGGCCGACCCGGAGACCGCCGACCTCGCGATCGAGGCGGCCGCGGAGCGCGCCGAGGCCGCGATGGAGGGCGTCCCCGAGGAGACCCGCGGCGCGAACGACGACGGCACGACCCGCTACCTCCGCCCGCTCCCGGGCGCCGCGCGGATGTACCCCGAGACGGACGTGCCGCCGGTGGAACCGGACCCCTCGGACGTGGAGACGCCGGAACTCCTCGACGAGAAGGCCGAACGGTACGCCGACGAGTTCGGCCTCGACGCCGGGCTCGCCGAGCAGGTCGCGTTCGGCCAGCGGTTCCCGCTGTTCGAGGCGGCGGTCGACCGCGGCGTCGACCCCACCTTCGCTGCGACGACGCTGGAGTCGACGACGACGGAGATCCGGCGCGACGGCGCGCCCGTCGAGCACCTCACCGACGACCACTTCCTCGCGCTGTTCGACCTCGTCGAGTCGGGCGACCTCGCGAAGGAGGGCGTCCCCGAGGTGCTGACGACGCTCGCCGAGGACCCCGATCTGACGGCGAGCGAGGCCGTCGAGGCGGCGGGCCTCTCGGGCGTGAGCGAGGCGGAGGTCCGCGAGGCGGTCGTCGAGGTCGTCGAGCGCAATGCGGACCAGATCGAGGCCGAGGGGATGGGGGCGTTCTCCGGGCTGATGGGCGAGGCGATGGGCGCGCTCCGCGGGAAGGCCGACGGGGAGGTCGTCTCCGACGTGCTTCGCGAGGAGATCGGCAAGCGCTCGTAACGCGTTCCGCGCGTCCCACACCGGTTAGGCCCCCTCTTTACGTGGCGCGAGTCCGTTATCGGAATTGAGGGTCATCTGATGGCAGACTCGCCTGTGGTCGACCAGTCGGACGATTCGTCCGCGTCGGACCGCGCGCCCGACCCGGCCGAGACGCAGACGGTCAGCGGCCGCGTCTCGGAGGTGACGAACCGCTTCGTTCACGCCGTCGAACTCGCCGCCGCGGCGCTGTTCGCGCTCCTGTTCGGTATCGGCGTCGTCGACCTCGCGATCCAGATCGTTGAGTCCGTCCCGACGGGAGAGATCACGAACCCGGAAGTGGTCATCGGCTTCATCGAGACGGGCCTCCTGCTGCTCATCATCGTCGAGGTGTACCAGACGGTCGTCGCGTACATCGAACAGAGCGACACCAGGCGGATCGTCAGGCTGGTGATCTACACCGGCGTCATCGCGATGGTCCGGAAGGTGATCATCTTCCGCACCACCGAGTACCCCTCGACGCAGGACGCGCTGTTCGCCGCCGTCTCCTACGGGACCGTAATGCTCGGGCTCGTGCTGCTGTTGTACGTCGAGCGCTCTGTCGGCGCCTCGCTGACGCCCGAGTGAGCCGCCGTCACTCGGTCAGCTCCTCGATCAACGTGTCGAGGTCGTACGTCGCCGGCGCGCGCGGCTCGTCGCGCAGCGCCGCGATGGTGAACGTCGAGTTCGTGCGCTCGACCTCGGGGATCGCCTCGAAGTCGCTGATGAGCCGCTCGACGGTGTCCGACGAGGAGAGTCGCGCGAGGACGACGAAGTCAGTCTCGCCCATCGTGAAGAACGCCTCCGTGACGCCCTCCACCGCCAGCAGCTCGTCCGCGAACTCCTCGTACGGACCCTCGTAGCTCGCGAGCACCTCGACGATGACGGTGACGCCGAGCCCGAGCGCCTCGTGGTCGAGGTCGTACAGGTCGTTCTCGATGACGCCGTCCTCCCGGAGGTTGTTCAGTCGGTAGTGGATCGTCGACACCGGAATCCCGGTCTCCTCGTGGAGCCGCTCCGGGCTCCCGGTACCGAGATCGGATATCGCCTTCAACAGCCGCACGTCGCGCTCGTCCATACCCCCGGATCGACCCCCGACCGGTTGTATATGTCGACCGACAGGGTTGGAGGATACTCCAAGATGTCGGCGCCGTTCGGGGCTCGAATCGGATCTAATTCGTATGTCTGATTCTTCGTTTCGAATAACGCACTATCCGAGAGAATAGTTTAACTACGTCTGCGTCTTTCGAATTCATAACCAGTGAATCTCAGAAACCTCCTCTCTACTCCGGAAGCGGTCGTCGCCGCGTTCCTGCTGCTCGCAACGCTCTGGGGCACGTCCTTCGTCGCGATCGAGGCCGGCCTCCACTACTTCCCGCCGCTGTTGTTCGCCGGCGTCAGGTACGTCGTCGCCGGCGCGGTCGTGCTGGGCTACGCCGCGGTCGCCGCGGACCGGTGGATCCCGCGGGGCCGCGACGAGTGGCTCGGCGTCGCCGTCGCGGGCACGTTCGTGATCGCGGCGTATCACGGGTTCCTCTACCTCGGCGAGATCCGGATCTCCGGCGCGGTCGCCGCGGTCGTCGTGAGCCTCTCGCCGGTGTTGACTGCCGTCTTCGCGGCCGCGCTCCTCCCGAACGAACGCCTCGGCCCCGTCGAAATCGGCGGGTTCGCGCTCGGCGTCATCGGCGTGGCCGTGATCGCCGACCCGGCCGCGGCCGGGCTGGGCAGCGCGGCGGTCGTCGGCGTCGCGCTCGCGTTCGCCGGCGCGGCCGCCTTCTCTCTGGGCGCCGTCCTGCTGCGCCCGCTCCGCACCGACCTCCCGATCGCCGCGCTTCAGGGCTGGGCGATGGTGATCGGAGCCGGGCAGCTGCTCGTCGCGGCCGCCGCGATCGGCGAGTCGCCCGCCGCGATCGCCTGGAACCAGACGGCGATCGCCTCGCTCGCGTATCTGACGCTGCTCTCCGGCGTGGTCGCGTTCCTCCTGTACTTCGCGCTGCTCGACGCGGTCGGCCCGTCGCAGCTCCACCTCGTCGGCTACGCCGAGCCCGTCGTCGCCGCGGTCGGTAGCTGGGCCCTGCTCGGTCACCTCGTCGACGCCGAGGCGCTGATCGGGTTCGTCGCGATCCTCGCCGGCTTCCTCGTCTTAGAGCGCCGCGAGATCGCCGACTACGTCGGCGTCGACCGGTTGCGAGAGTAGCGGCTCACGGAGACGCCTCTCGCGGGTTCCGGTCGTTCACCCCTCGCGGATTTCGGCGACTCACCCCTCCACGTCTCGGCTCAGCCCCGCGCGGAGGTCGCGGCCGAAGTAGTGGCCGAGCAGCGCGAGCACCAGCCCGACGCCCCCGCCGACCGCGACGAGCGGGAGCCCCCACTGCGAGAGGTAGTCGATCCCGATCGGGAGGAAGCCGACGCCGAGGACGCTCGTCACCGCGCTCGCCGCGCCCGCGGCGGCGCCGGCGGTCCCGGTCTCGACGTAGCGGCGCGCCGATAGCACAAGGCCGAGCAGGAACGCGGCGACGAACACGCCGCCCGCGGTCCCGACCGTCCCGCCGATGAGCGGGATCAGGCCGCCGACGAACACGCCGACCGCGACCGCGACGAGCGCGAGACCGAACGCCTTCGCCGAGAACCACCGCCCCGAGACGCCGACGCGGCCGGCGTCCCCGGAGCCGGCCTCGCTCCCCGCCGTCGGCTCGGCGCTCGCGGCCCCGCCGGCGTCGGCCTCTGACTCTCCCTCGCCGCCCGCGAGGTCGTCGTCGAGGAGGTCGTCGAGGTCGTCCATCGGGTCGTCGGACGACTCGCGCTCCTTGGAGGGTTGCATACCGGACCGTTCGGGCCCGCGGACTTGGCTTTTGTGCCGCGAGCGGTGTCGTCACGCTTTCCCCGCGCGGTCGCGTGCCACGCGCTACCGTTCGCCGTTTCACCGGAAACGCGGTGTGGCCCGGCGCGGTCGCGGCCGCTACCCGTCGCCGCTCGACCGCCGCCCGCCCCACACGCGCTTGTCGACGAGCGCGACCGTCATCGGGCGGTCGACCGCGATCTGACAGGAGAGCCGCGGGTAGCCGAACCGGTCGGCGAGGCGGTCGTGCCACTGGTCGGCGGAGGGACCCTCGCGAACCCGAACGCCGCAGGTGGCACAGAGCCCGCGACCGCCGCAGTTGAGCCGGCGGGTCGCGGGCGCGTACGGCGACAGCCCGGCGTCGAGCAGGAGCCGCCGGAGGTTGCGGCCCCGCTCGACGTCGAGTTCGACGCGCTCGTCCCCGTCGGCGCCGGTGAGCCGGACCGTCTCGGACTCGTCGGTCATCGGCGGTCTTTCGCGCCCCGTCCACAAAGCGTCCGGGACCCGGAACGGCTTTCGGCGCGGCCGCCGGATCGGGAGCCATGGACACGCGGCGCGCGCTGCTGGACGCTCTCGCGGCCGACGACGGCCCCGTTTCCGGCCCCGAACTCGCCGAGTCGCTCGGCGTCTCGCGGGCGGCCGTCTGGAAGGCCGTCGAGGGGCTCCGAGAGGACGGGTTCGCGGTTGAGTCGGCCTCCGAGGGGTACGTCGCTCCCGAGGATCCGGGGTACTCCGGGCCGGGAATCGCCTTCGGGCTGGACGCGCCCTACTCGGTGGAGTACCGCGACCGGGTCGGATCGACGAACGAGCGGGCCCGCGAGCTCGCCGGGGAGGGCGCCGCCGACGTCGCGGTGGTCGCCGACGAGCAGACCGGGAGCCGGGGGCGTCTCGACCGCGAGTGGGTGGCGCCGAGCGGCGGCGGCTGGGGCTCGGTGCTGACGCGTCCCGACGTGCCGACGGCGCGGGCGCCGCTCTTTACCCCCGCGGCCGCGGTGGCGACGACCGACGCCCGCCGCCAGGCCTGCGTGCACGGCGCCCTCAAGTGGCGGAACCACGTGCTGGGGTGGGG
>NZ_NEWI01000300.1:0-1905 GCF_002135005.1 Halorubrum sp. SD612
CCTCCCCAGCCTCGTCGGGCGCGTCCTTAGGGCTCCCTTCGGTCGCCCTCGGAGCGCCCGACTCCCTCGCGCGTGCGACTCGCGGCCGTCGCTTCGCTCCGGCCGCTCGCAGGCACGCGCCACCGCGGATATTTATAAACGATCGTCGCCGTCGCTCAGATCCTATTTAAATATCGCACCGGTCGCGACTACAGCGCCGCTCTCGCACCGAAATTACCCCTCCCACTCCTCGAACGAGCGGTAGACGCCCTTCGAGAGGTATCGCTCGGAGGAGTCGGGGAAGACGGTGACGACCGCGTCGTGCGGGGCGTCGGTCTCGCCGTCGCGGATCCCGCGGGCGACCCGCTTCGCCGCGATCGCGTTCGCGGCCGACGAGGAGGCGACGAGGTGGCCCTCCTCGGCCGCGAGCCGGCCCATCTCCGCGTGGACCTCGCGGTCGTCGATCGCCCGGATATCGTCGACGAGGCCGGGGTCGAACAGCTCGTTGGTGTCGATGTCGTGCGTGCCGATCCCCTCGGTCTTGTACGCCTCGTGGTCGACCTCCTGGCCGAGGAACTCGCGGTACGCGGAGCCGGCCGGCTCGACCGCGACGACGTGGGTGCCCTCGTCGCGCTCGCGGAAGTACCGGGCCATCCCCATCAGCGTGCCGCCGGTGCCGCAGCCGGCGACGACCGCGCCCACCCCGCCGTCGAGCGCCTCGTCTATCTCCGGTGCGGTCGTCTCGTAGTGCGCCTCCGCGTTGAGCGGGTTCGAGAACTGCTGGGGGACGACCGCGTCGTCCAGTTCGTCGGCGATCTCGCGGGCGCGCTCGATGGCGAACCCCATGCCGTCGTCGCTGGGGGTGTTGACGACCTCCGCGCCGAGCGCGCGCATGAGCTGCTGTTTCTCCACCGAGAAGCGCTCGGGGACGACGAAGACGGCGTTCAGCCCCAGCTGTTTGGCCGCGACGGCGAGCCCGATCCCGGTGTTGCCGGCGGTCGGCTCGACCACGGTCCCGCCCTCGCCGACGTCGCCGCGCTCCAGCATGCGTTCGAGCATGTACTTCCCGATGCGGTCCTTGACGCTCGCGCCGGGGTTGAACGACTCCAGCTTGGCGTACACCGGCACCGCGTCCGGCGCGTCGTGGACCTCGACGAGCGGCGTCTCCCCGATCGCCTCCAGCACCGACGACAGGGGCTCCCGATGATCGGTCATGGCGCGGCAAACGTTGCCGCGGGATTTGTGTGTTGCCATCGCTTCCGCCGGATCCGGGGCTCCGGAGCGCCGGCAGTCGTTGCCGGGGTCCGGCTCCGCCCGCCCGGCGCCGAGGGGTGAGTCCGGCCGCGCGTGCGAGCCCGCGCCACGGATCGAACACACTTATGCCGGTCGTCCGGCTCCGATGCTGTATGAGCGAGACCGATGCGGAGGCCGAGGTGACGGTCGTCCTGCCGGACGGATCAGAGCTGGCCGTTCCGGCGGGGTCGACAGTCGAGGACGTCGCCTTCGAGATCGGCCCCGGGCTCGGTCGCGACACCGTCGCGGGGAAGATCGACGGCGAACTCGTCGAGAAGTACGCCGAGGTCCACGACGGCGCGCGGATCGAGATCGTCACCGACCAGTCGGACGAGTACCTCACGGTGTTGCGCCACTCGGCGGCCCACGTGTTCGCGCAGGCGCTCCAGCGGCTCCGCCCGGAGGCGACGCTGACGATCGGCCCGCCGACCGACGAGGGGTTCTACTACGACGTCACCGACGTGGACCTCGACGAGGACGACCTGGCCGCCATCGAAGACGAGATGGCGGCGATCATCGAGGCCGACTACGACATCGAGCGCGAGGTCCGCTCACGCGAGGCGGCGACGGAGACCTACGCCGAACACGAGTACAAGCGACAGATCTTACACGAAGAGGCCGACGGCGAGGAGG
>NZ_NEWI01000301.1:0-1902 GCF_002135005.1 Halorubrum sp. SD612
GGACCATCGTCGCCCCGGCGATGGGGATCGTCTTCCTGCTGGTCGGCGTCTTCCTGTTCGCGATGGTGGCGAACGCGCGGCTCTCGGACCGGTTCCGCTCGTAGGAGTACCGGGACCGCCTGCGCGCGCTCCGCGAGGCCAAGGAGCGCCCCGAGTTCGTCCCCGTCGAGGACGGCGTGGTGGCCGAAGAGGCGGCGGCCACAGCCGACCGCGACCGCGACGAGTAATTGTCCGATTTCGGCGGTTTCAGGCCCCGGAGACTCCTCCACGTCGACGGGTTCAGTCGGTGGGTTTAAGCGAACCCCGTCCTGAGTGAGCCTGTATGAAAAGGCGGGACTTCGTGCGGACGGCCGGCGGCGCGACCGCCGCCGTCGCGGCCTCCGCCGGGGCGACCGGAACGGTGGCCGCACAGGAGGTACAGCCCGACTGGCCGAGCGGGGCGGCCGACGGGAACGTCGGGTCGTACACCGACGCCCGCGGCCAGGACTCGGTGACCATCTCGGTCGGCGCCGGCAGCGACGGCCTCGCGTTCGACCCGACCCTCGTGTGGGTCGACGAGGGGACGACGATCACCTGGGAGTGGACGGGTAACGGCGGCGACCACAACGTCCAGACCGTCGACGACGGCGGGCCGGCCGCCCTCGACAGCGGGGACCCCGTCGGTGAGGAGGGATACACCTACGAGTACGAGACATCGGGCGAGGACGCCGGCATCACCCACTACCACTGCGTCCCCCACACCGCGGTCGGCATGCACGGCGGCATCGCCGTCGGCGAGGACGTCGCCACCGTCGAAACCGGCGGCGCGAGCACCGGGTGGCCGGAGGACATCGCCAAGGTCGGCGTCCCCCTCCACGCCCACTGGGTCGGTATCTCCGCGATCCTCGGCATCGGGCTGACGTTCGTGTTCACGTTCTACATGCTCAAGTACGGCGAGTCCGCCCACACCGGTCACGGGGGTGCGAGATGAGTTCCGGCGGCTCCTCGTACGGCGACATCCACCGGTACGAGCCGGCCCGCGAGAGCACCGCCGCCGCGATCGCGATCGTCCTCCTCACCGTCATCGAGGTCGTGTTCGTCGCGCTGTTCACCTACGGCCTGATGTCCGCGTGGGCGTCGACGGAGGCGGGGAACATGTACGTCGGCGCGCTGCTGGCGTTCATCTTTATCGACCTCGCGTTCATCCTCCTCCTGTACCGGAAAGAGTTCCTACCGGACGTGATGATCGTGAAGAAACGCCGCCGCAAGTGGGAGGACCTGTACGTCCGCGAAGAGGACAAGGAGGGCAAGGGGATCGACACCGGCGGACTCGCGGAGACGCTGAAGCGCGCGGTGTACCCGTACTACAAGAAGTGATTCGACAATGAGTCTGAAAAAACAAGACGACATGGACCACAACGCGTGGCTCAAGAGTCAGGACCTCACCGCCATCGAGACGGCGTTCCTGACCACGCTCATCTGGCTGGACAAGCGGCTCCGCATCGTCGACTACCTCGAGCTGCTGGAGACGATGTACTACCGCGCGAACCTCCAGATGCCGAAGAGCCACACCGAACAGTACGACCTCGACAACAAGTTCTGGTACTGGTACCCGCTCTACTCGCTCGGGTCCCTCTCTATCATCGCGTACCTTCTCGCGGCGGTGTCCGGCGCCATGCTCGGGTTCTACTACGCGCCGTCGACCGCCGGCGCGGCGGCGCAGGGCGACCCGACCGCCGCGTACGACTCGATGGTGATGATCATGCAGGACGTCCAGTTCGGCTTCATGCTCCGGTCGATCCACCGCTGGGCGGCGCAGTTCATGGTGGCGGCGGTGTTCCTCCACATGCTGCGCGTCTACTTCACCGGCGCGTACAAGGAGCCGCGCGAGGTCAACTGGATCCTCGGCGTCGTGCTCATCGC
>NZ_NEWI01000302.1:0-1900 GCF_002135005.1 Halorubrum sp. SD612
CCCCCCCCTCGCGGCCGCAGAGCTCGACGGGTTCCACGTCGCCGGTGATCTCGGTGACGCCGGGCTCGTCGGTCGCGAAGTCGACCGCCCACGGATGGACGATGTTCGTCGCGGCCGGGGACATGACGGCGCGGACGCTCGCGCCGTGACGGCGTAGTTCGTGCGCGAGTTCGACGACCTTCACCGCCGCGATGCTCCCCGAGACGCCGAGCGCGACGTTGACCCCGTCCAGCATTACCGAGACCGTTCCGCCCGCGGCGGCTTATAAGATGCCGTTGCGGAACGGCCTCGAATGACTAACCCCGGCGCGTCCCCGAAAACTTCTTATAAATGGTCGGCGGTGGCGCGTGCCGACGAGCGCCCGCAGGGCGCGAGTCGCACGCGCGAGGGAGTCGGTGGTCCGGAGCAACGCGGAGGACCACCGACGAGGCTGGGGAGGCGTGAGGCGCGGTTGCGGTGCTGTCCGGGGGGGACTCAAAGGGGCAGCCGTGAGGAGGCCGTAGGCGTTCACGAGAGCAAAGCTCTCGTGAGCCAATCAGAACGCTACGCGTTCTGATGACGACGCAAGCACCGCAGCGAAGGAACGGAGTGACTGAGCGAGGAGCGTAGCGAGCGTACGGCCTCCTCACGGCTGGGGCTTTGGAGGTGTTCGCCGTTGATCCGCCATCGACCATTTATAAGCGAGCGACTGCGGGTTTGGACGTGTTCACGACGCCGCCCGCGGGAATACCTTATAAATAACCGACCGAAGAGCGGTCCACTATTTAAACGCCGAAGGTGGCGCGCAGCATGTCCCGCGTCCCGGGGCCGAGCCCGACGGCCAGCACCGTGATGAGGAGCAGCAGCGTGTACCGCGGCGACTCCTCGTACATCTCGCCGTTGAACACCCAGACGACGAACGTCGCGGCCGCGAGCTTCACGAGGAGGAACGGCCACGCGTCGCCGGTGACGGAGACGATCGACTCGGGCAGCAGCCGCCCGGTCCAGTCGACGATCAGCGCGTTCACGACGTGTTTCGGGACGAGGTTCGCGGTGCCGGTGAGCGCCGGCATCCAGTTGAGCCCGATCACGTTCGCGACGCCGTCGACCGCGTGCCCCCAGATGATCACGATGCCCGCCGCGCCGGTCCCCTGCCGGATCGTCGAGATGGACCGCGTCGCCAGCGCCCACGTGACCCCGGTCGCGACGGTCGCGATGACCAGCGTCGGGACGAGCACCTGCGGGTAGAAGGTGACGTAGCCGGTCGTGGCCGCGAGATAGGACAGATACCCGACCGCGAGCGCGAGCCCCGCCGCGCCCGACGCGAACAGCGGGCGCGCGTAGTCGTCGACGGCGCCGCGGCGTTCGAGCCCGTACGCCGTCACCACGCACGCGAGCGTGAACAGGAACACGGTGAAGTAGATGAACGGGCTGATAAGCACCGCGCTCGCCGGGAAGGCGATCAGCGGTTCCACGCCGGCCGCGGTCGCGGCGACGCCCGCGTCCTCGACCGTCCGCATCGCCCCGCCGAACAGCATGAACGGGAACAGCGCGTAGAAGAAGCGGAGCTCCGTCGCGATGTCGAGCCGGCGGAGCAGGAAGACGACGCCGATCAGCATCGCCAGCAGGATCACCACGTAGCTCACCGTCGAGAACGTGGTGTACCCCGGCGCCGCGACGACTTCGCCGGCGCTCCGCGCCGACTGGCACGCCGCGGTGCTACCGAGCAGCTCCGTGGTGCCGCCGGGCTCGCGGACCGCGCACTGCGCGCCCTCGCCGTCCGCCACCACCGGCCCCCAGAAGTAGCGCCAGAGGAACCGGTCGTAGACGACGCGCGGGAAGACGACCGACCCGATCGCCAAAAGCGCCGTGACGCCCCCGACGACCGCCGCCCACGCGCGCTCCGGGGACAAGTTGAGCC
>NZ_NEWI01000303.1:0-1899 GCF_002135005.1 Halorubrum sp. SD612
ACGAGGCGCGGCCCTCGGTGGCCGAGCGGATGTCGGAGGAGAACCCGATCATCTCCTCGACGGGCGCGATGCCCTCGACGACCATGAGGTCGCCCTCCTGGTACATGTCGTCGACGCGGCCGCGACGGCCCTGGATCTCGCCGGACGCGGCGCCCATGTGTTCCGAGGGCACGTCGATCCGGACGTCCTGGATCGGCTCCAGCAGGCGGACCTCGCCGTCGATCAGCGCGCGGTGGACCGCGTCGCGGACCGCCGGGATGACCTGCGCGGGCCCGCGGTGGATGGTGTCCTCGTGGAGCTTCGCGTCGTGGAGGCGGAACAGCGACCCCTGGACCGGCTCGGCGGCCAGCGGGCCGTCGTCGAGCGCTTCCTGAAGCCCCTCAAGGACGAGCTCCATCGTCTCGTTGAGGTGCTGGATACCCTTCGTGTCGTCGATGAGGATGTTGGTCCGGTGGATGTCCTCGACGTTCTGCGAGGTGTCCTTGTCCATGCCGGCGTCCTGTAGCGCCTCGCGGCGCTCCAGTTCGGGCATGTCCATCGAGACCTCGCCGAGCTGGATGGCGTCGACGATCTCCTGGTCCATCGGCTCGACGGTGATGTAGAACTTGTTGTGCCGGTTCGGCGACTGCCCCTCGACCTCGCGGGAGTTCTCCTGAGGCTGCTCGCGGAACACGACGATCGGTTCGCCGGTGATGACCGGGATGCCCTGGTTGTCCTGGATCCGCTGGGTGATCACTTCGAGGTGGAGCTCGCCCTGCCCGCTGATGAGGTGCTCGCCGGTGTCTTCGTTGATCTCGATCTGGATCGTCGGGTCCTCCTTGGCGACCTGCTGGAGCGTCTCGATGAGCTTCGGCAGGTCGTCCATGTTCTGGGCCTCGACGGACTTCGTGATGACCGGCTCGGAGATGTGCTCGATCGACTCGAACGGCGTCATCTCCACGGAGGAGACGGTGGAGCCGGCGATGGCGTCACGCAGACCGGTGACCGACGCGATGTTCCCCGCCGGGACGCGGTCCACCTCCTCGCGCTCGGACCCCATGAAGAGGCCGACGCTCTGGATGCGGTTCTTGCCGGCGGTCCCGGAGACGTACAGCTCCTGACCCTTCTCCAGCGTGCCGGAGAAGACGCGGCCCGTCGCGATCTCGCCCGCGTGCGGGTCCATCGAGATGTCGGTGACCATGAAGACGACCTCGCCGTCCTCGTCGACCAGCCGCATCGTGTCGGCCAGGTCGGACTCGGGGTCGCCGCGCCAGATGCGCGGGACGCGGCGGGGCTGCGCGTCGACCGGGTTCGGGAAGTGCTCGCAGACCATGTCGAGCACGACGTCCGACAGCGGCGTCCGCTCGTGGAGCTCCTGCCGCTTGTCGTTCTGTTCGAGCTCCATGATGTCGCCGAAGTCCATGCCGGTCCGCTGCATCGACGGCATCGAGACGCCCCACTTGTACAGCGCGGAGCCGAACCCGACCGTCCCGTCCTCGACGGAGACGGTCCAGTCCTCGGGGATGTCGTCCATGTTCTCGGCCATCCCGCGGATGAGCTCGTTGACGTCGGCGATGACGGCCATCAGCCGTTCCTGCATCTCCTGAGGCCCCTCCTGGAGCTCGGAGATGAGGCGGTCGACCTTGTTGATGAACAGCGTCGGCTTCACGCCCTCGCGGAGCGCCTGCCGGAGCACCGTCTCCGTCTGGGGCATCGCGCCCTCGACGGCGTCGACGACCACCAGCGCGCCGTCGACCGCGCGCATCGCGCGGGTGACGTCGCCCCCGAAGTCGACGTGGCCCGGGGTGTCGATGAGGTTGATGAGGTGGTTGGTGTCCTCGTACTCGTGGGTCATCGAGACGTTCGCCGCGTCGATGGTGATCCCGCGCTCCTGCTCGTCCTCCTTCGTGTCCATCGCGA
>NZ_NEWI01000304.1:0-1899 GCF_002135005.1 Halorubrum sp. SD612
ACGAGGCGCGGCCCTCGGTGGCCGAGCGGATGTCGGAGGAGAACCCGATCATCTCCTCGACGGGCGCGATGCCCTCGACGACCATGAGGTCGCCCTCCTGGTACATGTCGTCGACGCGGCCGCGACGACCCTGGATCTCGCCGGAGGCCGCGCCCATGTGTTCGCTGGGCACGTCGATCCGGACGTCCTGGATCGGTTCGAGCAGGCGGACCTCGCCGTCGATCAGCGAGCGGTGGACCGCGTCGCGGACCGCCGGGATGACCTGCGCCGGACCGCGGTGGATGGTGTCCTCGTGGAGCTTCGCGTCGTGGAGTCGGAACAGCGACCCCTGGACCGGCTCGGCGGCCAGCGGACCGTCGTCGAGCGCCTCCTGAAGCCCCTCCAAGACGAGCTCCATCGTCTCGTTGAGGTGCTGGATCCCTTTCGTGTCGTCGATGAGGATGTTGGTCCGGTGGATGTCCTCGACGTTCTGGGAGGTGTCCTTGTCCATGCCGGCCTCCTGGAGCGCCTCGCGGCGCTCCAGTTCGGGCATGTCCATCGAGACCTCGCCGAGCTGGATGGCGTCGACGATCTCCTGGTCCATCGGCTCGACGGTGATGTAGAACTTGTTGTGGCGGTTCGGCGACTGCCCCTCGACCTCGCGAGAGGACTCCTGGGGCTGCTCGCGGAACACGACGATCGGCTCGCCGGTGATGACCGGGATGCCCTGGTTGTCGCGAATCCGCTGGGTGATCACTTCGAGGTGGAGCTCACCCTGCCCGCTGATCAGGTGCTCGCCGGTGTCCTCGTTGATCTCGATCTGGATCGTCGGGTCCTCCTTGGCGACCTGCTGGAGCGTCTCGATGAGCTTCGGCAGGTCGTCCATGTTCTGCGCCTCGACGGACTTCGTGATGACCGGCTCGGAGATGTGTTCGATCGACTCGAACGGCGTCATCTCAACCGAGGAGACGGTGGAGCCGGCGATGGCGTCACGCAGTCCGGTGACGGACGCGATGTTCCCCGCCGGGACACGGTCCACCTCCTCGCGTTCGGACCCCATGAAGAGCCCCACGCTCTGGATGCGGTTCTTCCCGGCCGTGCCGGAGACGTACAGCTCCTGGCCCTTCTCCAGCGTGCCGGAGAAGACGCGGCCAGTCGCGATCTCGCCCGCGTGCGGGTCCATGGAGATGTCGGTGACCATGAAGACGACGTCGCCGTCCTCGTCGACTAGCTGCATCCCCTCGGCCAGCTCGGTGTCCGGGTCACCGCGCCAGATGCGCGGGACGCGGCGGGGCTGCGCGTCGACCGGGTTCGGGAAGTGTTCGCAGACCATGTCGAGCACGACGTCAGACAGCGGCGTCCGCTCGTGGAGCTCCTGCCGCTTGTCGTTCTGTTCGAGCTCCATGATGTCGCCGAAGTCCATGCCGGTCCGCTGCATCGAGGGCATCGAGACGCCCCACTTGTACAGCGCGGAGCCGAAGCCGACCGTGCCGTCCTCGACGGAGACGGTCCAGTCCTCGGGGATGTCGTCCATGTTCTCGGCCATCCCGCGGATGAGCTCGTTGACGTCGGCGATGACCGACATCAGCCGCTCTTGCATCTCCTGGGGCCCCTCCTGGAGCTCCGAGATGAGGCGGTCGACCTTGTTGATGAACAGCGTCGGCTTCACGCCCTCGCGGAGCGCCTGTCGGAGCACCGTCTCCGTCTGGGGCATCGCGCCCTCGACGGCGTCGACGACCACCAGCGCGCCGTCGACCGCGCGCATCGCGCGAGTGACGTCGCCCCCGAAGTCCACGTGGCCCGGGGTGTCGATGAGGTTGATGAGGTGGTTGGTGTCCTCGTACTCGTGGGTCATCGAGACGTTCGCCGCGTCGATGGTGATCCCGCGCTCCTGCTCGTCCTCCTTCGTGTCCATCGCGA
>NZ_NEWI01000305.1:0-1889 GCF_002135005.1 Halorubrum sp. SD612
GCCGCCTCCCGGATCGCCGCGAATCGGTCGCTCCCCGACGCGGTCAGCGTCGTGGCCGCGCCGCCGCCGACGACCAGCGCGTCGTCGGGCGCGCTCCAGGTGGTACGCGGGGACGGCAGCGCGTCGAACGCCGCCGCGAACGCCGGTTCGTCGATCGCCGTGGCCCGGCTGACCAGCGGCGGCGACGACCGAGAGCGCGCCCGTTTCATACCTGTCGAGTCGGGACCGGGGACCCTTTACCCTGACTATCGGGGCGGGGCGCACGGGGGAAATCGAGCGGCGACGGAACGAGGATAGGAGGCAGCGAGAGGTCGATCGTCAGCTGTACCGCTCTTCGTTCCACGGGTTCGCCGTGTCGCTGTACCCGCGCTTCTCCCAGTAGCCCAGCTCGGGCTCGGTGAGGAACTCGACGCCCGAGACCCACTTCGCGCCCTTGTAGGCGTACTTGTGCGGCGTGACGACCCGGATCGGCCCGCCGTGGTCGGCCGGGAGGCCGTCCCCGTCGAAACCGTACGCGAGCTGGACGCCCGGTTTCGTGCACTCGTCGAGCGGGAGGTCGGTCGTGTAGCCGTCGAGCGAGTGGAACAGCACGTGTTCGGCGTCGTCGCGGACGCCCGCGCGCTCTGCGAGATCGGCGAAGGCGACGCCCGTGAACTCGCAGTCGAACTTGCTCCACCCCGTCACGCAGTGGAAGTCCTGTCGCTGGGTGACGGCCGGCAGATCGCGGAACTCGTCGAGCGAGAGGGCGAGCGGCTCCTCGACGGCGCCCCACGCTTCGAGTTCGAACGCGTCCGGGTCCCACGAGGGGGTCCCGCTCTTGGAGAGGACGGGGAACCCGTCGGTCTCGCGCTGGCCCGGCGGGAGTCGGTCGTCGCCGTACTCGCGGTAGAGGTCGGTGAGGTCCTCGGCGGCGTCGACGCCGGAGTCGGTCATGTCCCCGAGTTCGGTCCGGACCGACGTATGAATGTCGCTCTCGGAGACGGGGGGGATCCCCGGGAGCGCCGCGCTCGGCGGGAGCGACGACGACGACCGGTGAGGGGGCGCAGCGTTCGAAATATCTAAATGACTGTTTGGTATGTTGAAAATGAACTTTTGAGCTTTTGTTTTGAGTTTTCAAATCTCCGCATCTCCGACGCCAATTTTATATACGCCATGCCACAAGACCCGGACAGCAAATGCCACGAGTGAAGATAACCGTGCCGGAGCATCTGGAGATGCAGATCGCCCAGATGGTCGAGGAAGGGGAGTTCCTCAACCGCGAGGAGGCGGTCGAAGAGCTGCTGTCGACCGGCATCAAGGCGTACAAAACGAGCGGCCCGCGGGACGACGACGACTCCAACGGATTCGAGGACGAGGGGATGATGGGCCACGAGGACGAGTACGTCTTCTGACCGCGCGGCGCCCTCGGTCGAGGTCCCCGCGGCGCGAAACCGTGCGTACCGCCCTCAACAACGTTTAAAGGGCCTACACCCCGTATTCGTGGGTATGCACAAGGACGAGCTGCTCGAGCTTCACGAGCAAATGGTGACGATCATGGAACACTTCCGCGCGCAGGAGTCCGTCGACGGAACGCTCTTCGACCCCTACGACGAGCTCGAGGTCGACCCGTCGCACGTCCACAAGTCGAAGAGCGAACACAAACACGCCGTGTTCGTCCTCGGCAACGCCCTGGCGAACGCGATGAGCGAAGACGAGTTCTCGCCCGCGGGCCGCGTCGGCAAGCGGATGGAGGAGCTCGCCGACGACGCCGAGAACAAGATCTGAGCCGTCGACCGCGTCCCCGGTCTCGTGCCGCGCTCGACCCGCGTATTGATGTGTGCGCGGCCCCGTCGAACCTGACATGGTCGCGGACGCGCTGGCGGCGGACGCCGCCCCCCCCTCCCCGCGGG